>NZ_CAAAFR010000185.1:0-17710 GCF_900634745.1 Protofrankia symbiont of Coriaria ruscifolia | reverse complement strand
GAGTAGCCGATCGCCACGCCGGGCGACCTTCGCGCAGCCCTGGGGTCATCCCCAGGTTTCAATCCGACTCGGAAAGTTCCTGCTGTGCGACCTGGGTTCCCGGTGCCCGGGACCGGCGAGCTCGCGTTTCAATCCGACTCGGAAAGTTCCTGCTGTGCGACTGCGCGGTTCCCCGCAGCCACAGCCGGAATCGGAGTTTCAATCCGACTCGGAAAGTTCCTGCTGTGCGACGTCGGGTTCGTCCCGGGCAGGAAGGAAGTTCCGGAGTTTCAATCCGACTCGGAAAGTTCCTGCTGTGCGACTGTTCGCCGCGATGCTCAACGCCGACGCTGAGACCAGGTTTCAATCCGACTCGGAAAGTTCCTGCTGTGCGACGGCATCGTCTCTGCCCGGTCCCACGCTCGCATGGGTTTCAATCCGACTCGGAAAGTTCCTGCTGTGCGACAGTACCACTGATCCTGGGGTGTCTGACCTGCGGGTTTGCAAGATCGTCCCACAACCTCCCGGAGGGGGCTGTGGACAACCGGCCCAAAAATCTTGATCGTTTATGTTTTCGCAGCTCACAGGGTTATGGATCTTTCCCACAACCTCCCCGTTCTGTCGGCGTGTCGGAGGTTGTGGGCAACGATCAAGGTCGGATCGTTTGACCGTCATGAACATCTGTGCATTACGCCGCTGCCAGCGGGATCCGGCCGTCATGTCCCCATCATCCGTCGGATGCGGGTAGACGCACACTGCGGACGGGGAGAGCGGCGATGACGAACCCACCGCGACTGCGCATCGACGAACACGGAGTCGCCGTCCCCGTCGATCTGCCCGGCCAACCGGCGCCGGTTCAACCGCCCGAGATGCCGGTTCGGCGTGCGCCGGCTCAACCCCCTCCGGCCCCGGCGGTTCCGGTTCCAGCTCGACGAGTCGGGCCACGCCCACCAGCGGCCCAGCCGACAAGGGCCCCGCGCCGCCAACCAGCGCAACGTCCACCTACCGTGGCTCGTCCCACACGCGGCACGCGTCCCACCTGGGTCGATGACAGTCCTCGCTACCCGGCCGACGACACGCATGCCGACCATGGGTGGGTTCCGGACATGGCCCGAGCCATCGCCTCGAACGCCTACGCCCAGCCGCGCCCACAGACAAGTCGACCGGCGGGTCCGGGTACGCGGGCGGGAACGGACGCGGCACTGCCGAGGCGAACCACCTCCTACCGGGACTTCCTCACGACAACACTGCTCGCCTGCGGGGTCTTCGGCGGGGTCTTCGGCGGGGTCTTCGGCGGGGTCTTCGGCGGGGTCTTCGGCGGCACCCTGCTGCCCGAACCACCGCCGCCCGCCGTTGTCAGCCCGGCGATACACGTGATCCCGAATGCGAAGAAACCATACCCTATAACGCTCGAACCGTTCGGGCGGTAGCGCGGTGACATCGCGCTCATCCGTCAGGCGCAGGTGAACGCCGAGCCGAAAAGGAGAACGCCATGGCCAAGACGATCCGTATCAACGGCATCGACGTGCCGGTGATCGCCGACGACCTGACCGGCACCGAGCTGAAGCAGGCCGGCGGGATCCCGTCCGACCGTGTTCTCGTACGGCAGGGACGCGATCGCAACACGATCGTTCCCGACGGCCAACGAATCCGTGTCGCCGACGGCGAGGTCTTCGCGCATCATGCGCGGCATTCCAAGGCCGCCCAGCACACCGATGCCGGATCCGCGATCGCGAACACCCGCCACCGCCGGGTCCGGTGGGAGGCCGCGCAGCTCGCCGGCGGCTATCCGGGGCTGCATGTCGCGGACGACGACTCGTGGGTCGTCATCCCGGGCTTCCGGCTTCCGGCCGGGTGGTCCCCGGACCGTACGACGGTCCTGCTCGTCCCGCCGCTGACATATCCCGAATCGGCGCCGGACGGCTTCTACCTCGGTTCGCAGCTTCGCCGTCGCAACGGCGGCGACCTCGTCAGCCCAGGGCACTACTTCCAGGGTCACAAGAACCCCTACGCCGACCTCGGCTACTTCTGGTACTGCCTGGAGGACCCGGGACACAACTGGAACGCCGCATACGACTCGCTCATCACGTTCGTGGAAGCGATCCGAACCTACCTTGGGACGGCGGACTGATGCGCTGCGTCATCCGTGTCCCTGACGCCGTGTGGGAGCCGACATACCGGTATCTGCTGGCCGTTCCGGTCGAGCGGATGGCGTATCTGCTCGGCCACGCAAGCGTGTGGACGGATCCGTGGGGGCAGCCCACTACCGATATTTTCGTCCGCTACGCGATTCCCGTCCCTGACGATGCTCTTGCTCTGCAAACCAGCGCCCGGGTCGAGGTGGACCGTGCGCTGACCGGAGCGGTGCTGCGTGAATGCTACGAATGCGCGTTGTCGCTCATCGACATCCACACCCACCCGTTCGCCGACCGTTCGGTGTGGTTCTCCGGTCATGACGAGGCGAACATGCGGATCACCCATGCCGAGTTCGCCGACACGATCCCCGCACAACCACCCGTTTTCCCCGCGTCACTCGTCCTCGGGCGGCGTTCCGTCGCGGGCGTGTGGCGGAACCCGTCCACCGGCGCTTTGGAAACCATCGACGAGCTGCGGCTGCTCGGCCGCGCCGAAACCGCCGTGGAACTCGTCCGGTAGGCGTCAGGATCCGACCGGCGTCAAGAAGAAGGATCGGCAGAATCTCGGGGACATCAGCATGGACCGCACACGGTTGGTCGAGAGCCGCTTCGACCGACAGGTACGCGCATTCGGCGCGTCCGCGCAGGCCAGGCTGCGCGATCTCACCGTCGCTGTGGTCGGTGTCGGCGGCGCCGGGTCGCTGGTCGTCCAGGGGCTCGCCCATCTCGGCATCGGGCGGCTGCTCGTCGTCGACCCCGACGTCGTCGAGACGACGAACCTCAACCGGGTGGTCGGCGCCACCCCCGACGACGCCCGCCGGAGCCGCCCGAAGGTCGAGGTGGCGGCACGGCTCGCGCGAGCCGTCGATCCGGCACTGCCCGTGGCCGCGACACATGGCGGCGTCCTGGACGCCGAGATCTGGCAGGCGTTGCGCTGCGCCGACGTAATCGTCGGGGCGGTGGACGGCCACGCCCCACGCTGGGCGCTCAACGTGCTGGCCGTCCAGTACGGCCGGCTCTACATCGACATAGGCGTCGGGATCAGCCGGTCACCAGATGCTCCCGCTGCCGCCGTGTCCGAGAGCGACCCGGGACCTGCTGTGTCCGAGGGCAACCCGGGACCTGACGTGGACGAAGCGCCTGCCGCAGCCGGGACGCTGGATGTGGGCGGGCACATCGCCGTCGTCCGCCAGGGAGGGCCGTGCCTGCTGTGCCAGTGCGGGTACGACCCGACCGTCGCGGCCCTCGAACTGGACCCAGCCGCGCAGGCCGCCCGCCGCGCCGCGGGATATCTGCCCGCCGATGTGGACGCCCCCGCACCGAGCGTGCTGTTCCTCAACCAGGCCGTCGTCGCGTTCGCCCTCGGCGAGGTCCTGAACTGGGTATGGCCCTGGCGCCCACCCGCCACCCACCTGCTCGTGGACCTTGTCCGTCCCGCCGTCGTCACCCTCGATGCCGATCGGGTGGACGACTGCCCCGCGTGCGGCTCCAGCTCGGTACGCGGCCTCGGCGACGCCGGCGGAATCCCACCGTTCCCCTCCCCCATGCGTTCCAGGCCGCCAGCCGTTCCCGTTCCAGCGCTTCGGGGACCTTCTCCATACGACCAGTGACCGAGGCTTCGTCCGTCAGGGGCGGGTGGGAGGTGAGCGACGATGGCGAACAGCACCAACAGCACGCTCGACCGGATGGCACGCGAGTCCACGCTGTGGGGATCCTGGGCACGGGTTGCGGCAGGCAGCGCCATGGCCGGCGCGGACGGAATCGGCGTCGAGACGTTCGGCCGGCAACTCGGGGTGCGGCTCGACCACCTCGCCGAACAGCTACGGACCCGGACATACGAACCCCAGCCGCTGCGGCTCATGACGATCACCCGGGGTGGGAAGCGCCGCCGGCTAGGCCTACCGACCGTCCGCGACCGGGTCACCCAACGTGCCTTCCTCGAGGTCTGCGGCAAGCGCCTCGACGCCTCGTCCGCCGAGGTCAGCTTCGCCTATCGGCGTGGCCGCTCGTGGCTGGACGCGCTCGCGCAGGCGGAGCGGTGCCGTGACGCCGGCCTGCGTACCGTTCTGCGCGCCGACATCGCCGAGTTCTTCCGCGAGATCGACCATGAGCTGCTCGCGGATGCCCTGAACCAGACGATCACCGACCCGGAGGCCGCCGCGCTGGCGCGGGCATGGGCGTCCGCGCCGCTGCTCACCGAATACGGAGTGGTCGACCGTGACCGTGGAGTACCCGAAGGTGCTCCGGTGAGCCCCGCGTTGGCCAATCTCTATCTGCGGGGTTTCGACAAAGCCGTGCACGGCCGCCGCGGGCATCTCGTCCGGTACGCAGATGATCTTGCCGTGTTCTGCCCGGACGAGGACGCGGCCCTCGCCGCCGCGGCCGATGTCGACGCGGCGCTGACCAGTCTGCGGCTGCGGACGAATCCCGGCAAGACCTATGTGTCGACATTCGACACCGGCTTCTCGTTCCTCGGTTGGGTGTTCTTCCGGGACGGCGGATGGGCGGAGTCGCCGAACGAAGGTTGGACGCATCCGATGTCGGTGGGGCGTAACGCATCCGGCCACCGCCTGGCAAGCGGTGGCCGTCCAAATGGCCCGGCGCGGTTCGGCGGTGGTCTGACCGGTGCTGGCCAGAGCGAGAGCGCTGTCCAGCCCACAACGGGTACCCGTCCTACATCGGGTACCCGGTCCGCAGCGAGCGGACAGGAGCGACGACCATGGCGATGATCACGAGGCAGCCACTCTACGTCGTGGGCCACGGTTCGGTGCTGTCGAAGCGCGGCGGACGGCTGGTGATCTCACGGGACGGCCAGGTCATCACGTCCGCGCCGCTGTCCCTGGTGGCCGAGGTCGTCCTGCTCGGCAACGTCACGGTGACCACCCCGACGATGAACGCGCTGCTCGCTGACAGCGTCCCGCTTGTCCTGCTGACCGACGACGGGCGGGCACGGGGCCGGCTCGAACCACCATCCGCCCCTCACATCGATGTACGGCGTCAGCAGCTCGCCCGATCCGGGGACGAGTCCGCCCGGTTGGAACTGGCCCGCGCGGTCGTTCGGGGAAAAATCCACAACCAGGACATTCTGCTTCGGCGGCGCGCTGCGCGCAGCACGGACCCGGACGAGGTGTGGGCGCTCGCGCACCGGCTCGCCGAGCTTGCGAACCTCGTGGATGACGCGCCGACGCTCAGCACATTGCTCGGTGTCGAGGGCGCCGCCGCCGGCGCTTACTTCCGGGGAATCCGGCTGCTGCTCGACGACACGGCCGCAGCCGGCTTCCGGCGGCGGGACCGCTCCGACGTCGACATCGTCAACGTGCTGGTCAACTACTGTTCGGCGCTGCTGCGGGAAGTCGTCATGGGCGCGGTGGTAGCCGCCGGCCTCGACCCCTACCTATCATTTCTGCACACCCCGAGCCGTGGTCGCCCGGCCCTGGTGTTCGACCTGATGGAGGAATGGCGGCCCATCCTGCTGGAGTCGACAGTCCTCGCGCTGCTCGGCCTGGGAATAGCAAATTCCGATCACGTGACAGTGACCCCGGACGGGCCGCGCCTTGCGCCGGAGGTCACGTCCGCGGCCATCAACCGCTTCCGCGCCCGCATGGCGGCACCGGCACGCGGATGGCCCAAGGGAGCGGAAAGCGGGTCGTACGCGGATCGGTTGCGTGGCCAGTCCAGGGAGTTCCGTGGCTGGGTGCTCGGCGAGTCCGAGGCATACCAGCCGTTCGTGTGGAGGTAATAGTGAACGCCCCCCGGCTCGGCTACGTGGTGACATTCGACATTTCCTGTGACGCCTACCGGCGGCGGGTCGGCAAGGTTCTTGAAAAGTACGGCCCACGCATTCTTCACAGCGTCTACGATATCGACGTCCCATCCGCGCGAATGGGACGGTTCACCGACCGGCTCATCGACATGGTTGAGCCACGGGACCACATTCTTGTCCTGCCGTACTGTGCCGACTGCAGGTTCTCGTGGGCAGGCATGCCGATGGACGCCCCGCCCGTGGGCGGCTGGGTCGTGACATCGTGAAAGGGCCGGTCATCGTCGTCTACGACATCGCTGACGAACGCCGCCGCGAACTCGTCCGTGCGGCGCTGCGTCCGTTCGCGGACCGTTTCCAGCAGAGTGGCTGGTACGTCCCGTCCGTCGCGGGGTTCACCGCGGCCCGGGTGACCGCCGGGCTGAGCGGACTCACGCTTCCCGGCGATCGGGTCGCCGCCTACCAGCCCTGCCAGCGGTGCGCGCCGGACATGCGCTGGCTCCCCGACGACGGCGCCTGGCAGCCCTCCGACACACCCGCTGGCATTTTCATCGATCACCGGTAGGCGCAGTAGGCATTCCCCGGCTTCGATCTGAAGGTACTACGGCAGCCGTAGGTGGAAACCGTCATTATAGCGACCGTTTCCACCTACGGACGCGGAAGCTGTAGGTAGAAACCGTTGTGATCGCGACGGGAACCACCTACGACTTCCGCGTCCCAATCGGATTCGGAAAATCCCTGCCCTGCGACACACCAGGGCAACGTTCCGACCCAGGTCCAGGGGTTTCAATCCGATGCGGAAAGTTCCTGCCGTGCGACTCGCCCTTGACACTCGCCGGCGCCGAAACCTTCGTGCAGGCCTTCGGTTTCAATCCGATGCGGAAAGTTCCTGTCGTGCGACACCTCAACTGATCGCCGCCCAATGGGCCGGCACAGTTTCAATCCGATGCGGAAAGTTCCTGTCGTGCGACACCAGCAGCCAGCCGCTCACTGAGGTCCGGGCTTAGGTTTCAATCCGATGCGGAAAGTTCCTGTCGTGCGACAGTACCACTGATCCTGGGGTGTCTGACCTGCGGGTTTGCAAGATCGTCCCACAACCTCCCGGAGGGGGCTGTGGACAACCGGCCCAAAAATCTTGATCGTTTATGTTTTTGCAGCTCACAGGATTATGGATCTTTCCCACAACCTCCTCGCTCTGTCGGCGTGTCGGAGGTTGTGGGCAACGATCAAGGTCGGATCGTTTGACAGGTAGATGTATCTGTGCATCACCCTGCGGATGCATGCCCGTGACCCTCACCCCTCCATCGTCCGTCAGAGACAGCTGGTCGCGTCGGTGACGTGCGGAGGTAGACCATTGACTGACGCCGGAGCGTGCCTGACCCCGGCGCGGCGCGCCTGGTCCACCGGCCTACCGTGAGATCCGGATCGCACCTTGGACCTGTCGCGGGAGT
This sequence comes from Protofrankia symbiont of Coriaria ruscifolia, assembly GCF_900634745.1. Lineage (NCBI taxonomy): Bacteria > Bacillati > Actinomycetota > Actinomycetes > Frankiales > Frankiaceae > Protofrankia > Protofrankia symbiont of Coriaria ruscifolia. The sequence goes on along the minus strand of NZ_CAAAFR010000185.1, from coordinate 10,385 downwards.
AATGCCGCAAGAGAAAAGAAGGTGACCTGTGCCCGCTCGCGTCGTCGTGTACGTCAAGCCGGCGTCTTCGGGCGCGTTACCTCCGCCGCACACAGGCCCAGCGGTCAACGCCGCCGTTCTCACGGCTGTCCGCGACGAGCTGTCACCCGAGGCCAGCGCGTACCTTCACGACGGCCCGCCGCCGCGGCCGTTTGCCATCACACCGCTTCTCGACGAGCGCCAGCGGACTCCCGGGCGTTCGTCGAACACCGTCCGCTTCGAGGTCGGGATCCTGCTCGACGAGATCGTCGGTTCGATGCTCGCAGCCCTCGGCTCCCGCGACAGATGGCGTTTCGGCGCCACCGGCTACACGACCGAGTCGGTCGAACTCGTCCAGGCCGAGCCCTACCCGGATCTGCTCGCCACCACAGCACCGGCGGCGTCCTGGGCGTTCGGTCTGGTCACACCGGTCAGTTTCGCTACTGGACGCGGTGACGGCGCGCGCCGGCAGCGCATCCTGCCCGACCCTGAACGCGTGTTCGGCACTCTCGCCGCACGGTGGAGAACCTGGGCGCCGCCCGACGCCCCGCTGCCCCCCGACATCGACGACGTGATCGACGACCATCTGGAGCTTGTCGACATGCGCCTTTCCGCTGCCGAATGCGTCGTCAAGATCGGGGCTCCGAAGCGCCGCGGCTGCGTGGGATTCGTCCGCTACGATCTTGCCGGACCGTCGGGTGTCGCACCTCTCACACATAGCGCCATCGGAGCCCTCGCCCGTTTCGCCTGCTACGCGGGCATCGGCGACCGCACCGCCAGCGGCATGGGCTACACCGTCATCGATCCTGACGGCGGTTCCGGCCACAGACCGCCGGTGCCACCGCGCCAACCCGTGTGAACAGCGCAGCGCAACCGCGGTCAGATTCGCGGCTCTGATCGGGATCCGTCCACGAGGGCTGCTGGCCGCGGTCTTCCGCTTCCGCCGGTTCGCTGATCGGCGTTCCGGGTAGCCGCGGGCAGGGCAGGTGGGAAATGCTGCTGGATTACAGCCGAGAAGGGAGCGACCGCATGACCGACACGAAAACCGCCTGGGACGACGTGGCGAACAGCGTCACCACGTTGGGACAACGACTGAAGACGCACTTCGACGACGTCGTCGGCGAACGCGCGTCCGATCGCAAGGGGCTCGACGACGCGCTCGCCGAGCTTCGGGCAACCCTCGACAGGGCCTACTCCGCGGCCGGTCAGGCGGTGAAGGACCCGGCGGTTCGCGAGAGCGCATCGAAGACCGGTGCGTCGTTCGTGGACGCGCTGTCCACCACGCTGACCGAGCTGGGCCAGCGGCTCAAGAACCTCCGGCCGTAGGGCCGTAGGGGCGCGGCGTCGCGGGGTTGGGGCACGCACCCGCATCGACCACGGCCGGCTGCCGACGGGTCGTCAATTCCTCGGCGGCCGGTCCGCCCGTTGTAGCGGCCGGTCCGCCCGTTGCGGCGGCCTGCCAGTGGGGTCCGTGAATGCTGCGACATGTCCAGCCTGACAACGGATGAGCGCAGCATCCGGAAATCGGCGGAAAACGCGAGACCTCGGCGCTCCGGGATCCCGAGACCCCGGGCGATCCGGATGGTAAGCGGCATCACTTGCAGGTAGTGTGCCTCGTCGTGGATCCGGTACGCGTATTTCTCCTGGATGACCACGAGATCGTCCGTCGCGGTATCCGGGAGGTGCTGGAAGATACCGGTGACATCCAGGTCGTCGGCGAGGCCTCTACCGCGGCCGAGGCACTGCGCCGCATCCCCGCTTCCAACCCGCGCGTGGCGCTGTTGGACGCGCGCCTGGAGGACGGCAGCGGTATCGACGTGTGCAGGGATATCCGCTCCGCGTACCCCGAAGTCGGCTGCCTGATCCTGACGTCGTATGACGACGACGACGCCCTGTTCGCCTCGATCATGGCGGGCGCGGCCGGCTACCTGCTCAAGCAGATCAAGGGCATGGATCTGATCGGCGCGATCCACACCATCGCCTCGGGTCGCTCCCTGCTGGATCCGGCCGTCACGCAGAAGGTGCTGGCCCGGCTCCGGGAGGGGCCGGCCGAGGACAGCAGGCTCGCAACCCTCAGCGACCGGGAACGGGAGATCCTGTTGCTGATTGCCGAGGGGTTGACCAATCGGCAGATCGCATCCAGGGTGCACCTGTCCGACAAGACGGTGAAGAACTATGTCTCGGCGATCCTCGACAAGCTTGAGCTGACGAGCCGGACCCAGGCGGCGGTCTACGCTACAAAACTCCAGAAAAAGCAGAAACAGACCGCCCAGAAATAGGTCCGCCAACCATCATGACGGAATGACGGAGGCCCGTGCCGTTGGGCAACAGCGTTGGGCAACGCCGTTGGGCGACCCGGCGCCGGACCGCATTTACGTCACCGATAGACCGAATTTACGTGGCGCTGGGCGGCCAGGAGCGCTTCACCGATCGGCACCGCCGTCTGGATGACGCCGGCGGTCGGCCACGGTTGGGCGCGTGCCGCCAACGCCTGATGGACGGCGAGGGTCGCGTCGGAGGGATCCTCGCCAACGGCGGCGCGGCGGGCGATACGGGCGGCGGCCACCTCCGGCGAGGTGACACAGCGCAGCTCGACGAGGTCGGTGGCGGTCTGCTCGGCGAGGCGGGCGGCGGCGGTGCGGTAGCCGGCCGTGGACCACGACGCGTCGAGCACGACGTTCTCGCCCCGTTCCATGGCGTGGCTGGCCCGCCGCAGCAGTTCGGTATAGGTCGCATCGGTCGCCTGAGCGTCGTAGTGCCCCTCGAACAGACCGGCCGGGACGTGCGCGTCGGCGGGCAGACCGGCCAGCTCCTTGCGGACGACGTCCGAACGCAGCAGCACCCAGCCGTCCTCGGCGTCGGCGAGTTTCCCGGCCAGCGTGGACTTGCCGGTACCGGGCAGACCTCCGACGAGCACGAGCCGGACCCGGCCACGCCGCAGATGTCCCAGCGCGATCGCGGCGAGCTTGCGCGCCTGCCGCGCGGCCTCCGGCGCACCCTGCCGGGCACGGATGCAGGACACCTTGGCACGCACCAACGCCCGGTAGGCGATGTAGAGATGTTGCAACGACGGCGGATGCGTCTCCGCGGAGAACTCCCCATACCAGCTCAGGAACTTCTCGGCGGCTTCGGGGACGTCGAGGCGCTCCAGGTCCATGGCGAGGAACGCGACGTCGCCGAGCACGTCCCCGAGCCGCAGTCGCCGGTCGAACTCGATGCAGTCGAGCACCCGCGGACCGTCGTCGAGGCAGTAGATGTCGTCGGCGAGCAGGTCGCCGTGCCCGTCCCGGATCCGCCCGGCACGCTGGCGCTCGGCCAGCAGCGGTGCCCGGCCGGCAAGATAGCGCAGGGCGAGCCGACCGATCTCGTCGACGACGTCCGCATCGATCAGCGTCCCGCGAAACGGCGCGAGCCCGGTCAGGCTTTCCCGCCACAGCGCGTCGAGCGTGGCGAGGCTGCCCGCCTGGGCGATCTCAGGGGAGGTCGCGCACCGCTCGTGGAAGGCGGCGAGCAACCGGGCGAGCGCCCGTAGTTGCCCGTCCACCCGCCTCCCCATTGTGATCATGGTGGACAGGCGCCGGTTCGCGGGCATCCGCCGCATCACGACCATGTGGTCCACCAGCACGCCGTCGCTGTTGCGGATGTCGGCCACTCCGAGATAGACATCGGGGGCGAGACGGCGGTTGAGCTCAACCTCGGCCCGGCAGGCCGCCTCCCTCGCCTCCCGGGTGCGGAAGTCGAGGAACCCGAGGTCCAGCGGCTTCTTCACCTTGTAGACGCGGTCGCCGGAGAAATACAGCGTCGCGCTGTGTGTCTCCACCGTCTCCAGGTCGGTGAGCTGCGGGCCGGCGAACTGCAGACCACCGAACTCCGGGCCCGCAAACTGCGGACCATCGAACTGCGGGTCATCGAACTCCGGGCGTCCGACCTCGAGATACGCATACGGACGCGTGTGCAGGCCCATACGCCTCGACGCGGCCGCCCGGTCATCAACGGTCATGACACCTCCAACATCGAACATGAAGCTGCGGCAAGCGTGGTCATGGCAGGCCGGAGCGAGTCGACCCGCCAGGCACGACACTGGCCGCTAGACATCCATGATGGGTCGTGACGGAAATCGAAACGACCGTCGGAGGTTTCCCCGGGGACGGGCCGTTCGGACCCCGTCACGTGGACCTCCGGCCCGCAACCCCTCCGGATGGCGCTCCCGGGCCGGACGAACCGTCCCAGCGGCTTGCAGATCCTGCACCGCGCGAGCAGGTGCGGTAACGCCAACGGGCTCCGGGTAACTCAGGTAACCGGGTAACCGGGTAACTAAGGTAACCGGGTAACTCAGGTAAGCGGTACGGACCAGCGCAGGTGGGTGCCACCCTCGGGTCCCGGAGCGAGATCGAAGGTGCCGCCGAGCTCCTCGGCGCGGCTGTGCATGTTCGCAAGCCCGCTGCGACGATCCGTGTTCCCGATTCCCACGCCGTTGTCGATCACATCCACGCTGAGCCGGCCGCCGGTCACCCGCACGATGACTTCGACGCTGCTGGCACGGGCGTGACGGGCCGCGTTCGACAGGCCCTCCCGCACCACGGCGATCAGATGCTCGCCGACCACCGTCTCCACCGCCGTGTCCAGCGGGCCCTCGAACCGCAGGTACGGCGCAAAGCCAAAAGCGTCACTCACCGTGTCGACAACAGAAGAAATTCGCGCCCGCAGGCCAGAGCCGGCCGCCGTCCGCCGGCCCCGGAGCTCGAAAACGGTCGACCGGATCTCGCTGATCGTCACGTCGAGATCCTCCACGTACGTGGCCATCCGGCGGGCCGGCCCCGAGCGCTCCTCGGCGGCGGCCAGTCCCTGCATCCCGAGCGCAACGGCATACAGCCGCTGCATGACATGGTCATGCAGGTCACGGGCGATCCGGTCCCGATCCTCCAGGACGACGATCCGTTCCCTGGAGACACGCGCCTGGGTGATCTCGAGGGCCATCGCCACATGTCCGGCGAACGCCGCAGCCATGTCCAGGTCGCTGTCCGTGAATGGCGTGGCTCCGTGGTGCCGGCCGAGCACCACCGCTCCGGCGGCCACCCGCGAACCGACCAGCGGAACGATCATCAGGGGTCCGATCCCGCGTGCATAGGGATCGTTTCCGCTGGCCTCGGCCGCGGCGTCCGAGACGAGCAGAGGTGCACACGTCCGCACCGCCTTGCCCCCCAACGAGCCGTCCATCGGGACCACGGTGCCCTGCAGAGGACCAGCGCCATCACCGTCGGCAACCTCGACAGCCAGATGCGACGAGGACTCCCCCCCGAGCAGGATCGCGGCCACGTCCGCGCCGGCGAGCTCCCGGGCTCGACTCACGATCAGGTGCAGCGGCTGCTCGCCGTCGGCGAGCACATGGCGTGTGATGTCCGCCGAGGCCTGCAACCACCGCTGGCGACGTTGCGCCTGGTCGAACAGCCGAGCGTTGTCGATGGCAACCCCGGCGCTGGCGGCCAGCGCCAGGACGAGCTCCTCGTCCTCCGCCGTAAACATCCGGCCGTTGCGCTTCTCCGTGAGATAGAGGTTGCCGAAAACCTCGCTGCGAACCCTGATCGGAACGCCGAGGAAGGTCCGCATGGGCGGATGGTCGACCGGGAAGCCGACAGCTTGGGAGTTTGTGGTGATGTCGTCCAGGCGAAGCGGTTGTGGCTGTGCGATAACCACGCCCAGAACCCCTTCCCCTCGCGGAGGGTGCCCGATCTTCTCGACAAGGGACGGCTCCATGCCGACGTGGACGAGCTGCTCGAGATAGCCTTCCTTGGCGATCACGCCGAGGGCGCCGTACTGGGCGTCGACCAGCTCGCAGGCCTCCTCGACAATGCGGCGCAACACCACCTCGAGACTGAGGTCGGCAGTGACCATCCGGGTGGCTCGTAGCAGGCCACGCAGCCTGCTCTGCGTCGCGATGACGTCCTGCGCCCGCTCGACGAGCTGGGCGAGCAGCTCGTCGAGCTCCAGGCGGGCAACCGTCGGGAAGGCCAACTCGCTCACCGACTCCACGGACGGATCATCCGGCAAGGGTGCGGATGCGTCAGGATCCGGCGTACGCTTGAAGATCTTTCCTGCCCCCTGGTCGTCCATATCTTCAATAGGCTAACGGAACCGGGCCAACACCGACGAGTCCCCCGGAATGATCGATTTACGAATTCCTTGCCTCGGCGTGGGAGCCCGGTGAATCGATATTCCTCGCGGAGCGATGTCGGACACGCCGGCCGCCCGGATATTCGGACTGAATGCGTCGGATGAACTGAATGCTGCTTTATCATGATATAATCAACCAGGTGGAAACCGACCGATCGGTGACTCGGCACCGCATCCGTGGCGCGCTCATCCGCTCCGGCCCGGACTGGAGAACCGACGCGTGACTGCCGCCCGTGCAGCCTGCCCGGGCGCAGCGGTGATATTTTCCATCGGATAAACGGCTTCGTCCAGGCGTTGCAGCGGAGTCGCAATGACGTCGGACGCGGTACAGACGACCGCAACGGCAATCTGGTCGTCCGCCACGCCGCCACCGGAGTGCTGTGCGACAGCTGTGAAGAGGTCGTTCACGAGAACCCCGGGATCCCTGCCGGGAAGGCGTGTCAGTTCGCCGGCCAGCCGCTGGAAACCGAATTGATTCCCGGCCGGGTCGCGCGCCTCGGTGAGGCCGTCACTATAGGCGCATAGAACATCTCCCGGTGCCAGGCGGACCCGTTCGGTCCGCCACGTACCGTTGCCGTCGGGCAGGATGTGGGCGACGAGGGGTCCTGTCGGGGCCAGGGACACAAGTCCGGCCTGTCCTGTTTCGTTCCCGTTCCCGTTCCCGTTCCCCTCCCGTCCCGCCTCCGCGTCCGCGTCCGCGTCCGCGTCCGCGTTCCATTCTGTGTCCCGTCCCGTGTCCGAGCTTCGGACGATCACCGGTTCCGGGTGTCCGGCGTTCGCGTATTCGACGAGCCCGGTGGCAAGGTCCACCACCGCGACGAACGTGGTCGCGAACATCTCGCCGGTGTCACCAAGATGTCGCTGCACCCGCTGGATCGCCTCATCCGGTGCGGACCCGGTGAGCAGAGCGGACGCGAGAAGCTGCTTGACCAGCAGCGCATGCACGCCGGCTACCGGCCCGTGCCCTGCCGCGTCCCCCACGGTGAACCCGAGACGACCGTTGGGAAGCTCGAAGGCGTCGTACCAGTCCCCGGCAAGCACACCTTCTGCCGGGATGATCCGGCTCGCGATTCGCATGCCCGGGATCTCGACCACGGACGCAGCGAGCGCGTCCCGCAATGCTGCCACGGTCGGTCCCTGCTGGCCGAGCGCGGCCAGCACACGTAAACGCATCGCATCCACCCCCTGCCCGAGCTCCGCCAGCTCGGCCGGACCGTCGCGGGGCACGGCCCGGTCATAACCACCGCCGGCGAGTTCCCTGACCGCGCGCAGCAGTCCGCGGACCGGTGCGAGAACCGACCGCCGGACGCCGACAACCAGCGCGGTGACAAGCAGAAAAACCAGGAACACGGCAGACAGCGCACAGGCCAGCAGTTGCCACCCGGCCCCGTCGACCTGAGCCGATGTCTGCGCCTGGTGACGCACGATCTCCTGTTGCATCGCGGCCACCCGCGTACGCATAATGTCGAAACTCGAATTTCTCGTGACAGCCGCCTCTATCGGACGAATTACCACGGCATCCCGGAACGAATAGCGGTTACCCCGGAATCCGCCTGCGCGCGCCATGTCTCGTATGCTTCCGAAACCTGCCGCATGAGGGCGGGAAGCGTCCCGAGGCCGGCGACGGAGGCGGACAGCTGGTCGACCTCGAACGAGATATCCCGGGACGCAGCCGGAGGGGGTCCGACGAGCTCGGACCGACCGGTCGTCAGGTAGCTGCGCCAGCCGCTGTCCTCGTCGGCCAGACGGTTCAGGAGGACAGCCGCACCTGCCGCGGCCGGGCCCAGCCGGTCATGCTGGAAGGCTGCGGCGTCCCACACCCTGATCGCAGCTGTCAACGCGGTCCCGAAGCAGCCAAAAGCGATGCTCAGCGTAATGACCGCTAAAACGGCCACCTGCCTCTTCATCGCGTTCTCCCCCACGCCCCCCTCCTGTCGATCAGTAGCCCCGGCCACGGAAACCGCCGGTCACCTGCCGGGCCTGACAACTGTCTTGTGTCACCACATGTCCCTGTACCACCACGTGCCAGCCGACCTGCGACTTCTCCTTCCGATCCTTCCGCCAAAACTCTTCCAAGCCTGACGGAGTCATCGCAGCTCCGACAGGGACCTTCGGCAGACAGGGCGGGGTCTGTCCCGACCCGATGGACAGGTGCCATTACCCGGCCGATCGGCTCCCGGCATCGGCCGGCGCACGGAGTGCCGGTGGACGGAGTAGGTCCGGTGTCCGGAGCACGCGAGCAGGTCAGCAGGTCAGCAGGTCAGCAGGCGAGCAGGTCAGCAGGTCAGCAGGCGAGCAGGTCAGCAGGTCAGCAGGCGAGCAGCGAGCTTGCCCGGAGTTGACGCGGCAGCGGCCCAACCGGCAGAGTGCGCACGCGAACTCATCGCCGGCTACCTCATCACCGGCTACAAGGTCCACCGCTCGGTTGCCTTCGTCGACGCGCCCCCGATGTCCGGGACGGACACGATCTTCAAGACGTCCCTGCGTGAGCAGCTTCATCAGGCCGACTGGACGGTCCGGCCATCGCCGATCCGCGAATACGGACGCCGGGAGACAACCGGCCGATCCGAGTCATTCTGGATCTTAATCGTTCTGGAGCCTGAGCCGTCCCGCTGCGCCTCGCTCACCGGCAGGACGACTCTGAAATCGCTTACCGCAACTGGCAGGGCATCGACTTCATGGCGTGCACGAAGTTGCTGCGGAGGTATGACGACTCCCCTACCGACAGGTCGGGAACACGGTACAGAAACTCGCTGGAACTCGCGCAAAATCGTGCGTAGCTGCGTCTTGGCGAGCATGTTCCCCATAAGGAATCTGGATCAGCAAGGTATCTGAATAAGCCTCATGATCTGAACGGATCTTTCGCCCGATGGACGCCGGGCGGTTTGGCCAGCGCGTGGTACCGAGCCACGGCGTCCGTACGGTTGGCCGCACCGATCTTCCGCAGAATGTGTTTCACATGCGATTTCATGGCACCTTCGGTCACGAATAAGATACTCGCAATCTGCGCATTCGTCTTACCAGACGCCAAGCTGCGCAGCACGTCGCACTCGCGGGGAGTAAGGTTGGCGAAAAAAGCGTCCCCCGAATATGTCGCTGAAATCTCCCGTGAATACGGTCCCTGCGAACGTGGAGCTGATTTTTCCGAATCCTCACCGATCTTCATGGCATCCTCGACGAGGTCATCGACGAGATCGTTGACCGCACACACATGCTCATTGAACATGGACCGCATGGACCGCATGGACCGCATGGACCGCAATCGCCGGAAGAGTAGGTTCCTTTCAAACGCGACACCCAGCCCCTCAGCGAACATGCCGAGCAGGTCACGGTCGAATTCGTCCACTCCACCGAGTTCCATCTGCCGGTCGGCGTGCAGCAGTCCCACCACCTTGCCCCACGAGATCACCGGGGCAGCCACATATGGCTCGCCGATCCCCTCCCCCAGCCTCCCGGCAACCGGTACACCACGGCTTCGACACGGCCATTCGGCGGACGGCCATGACCGTCACATCACTCAACTTTGGTCGATACATTAGACCAATAGGCCAAGCCGGTCCAGACTGGATGTGAGGGCACTCGACCAAGCGCTACGCGCGTATCCCGCCGCAGTCCACCGTCGAGCCGTGGCAGACGATACACAAGATCAGAAACTTCTCGGACCGCGACATCGCCATGTCATTCGGACATATGCCTACAAACCCAACGACTTGCTAATGATCGACTTCATGACCTCGCTCGTGCCGCCGTATATACGCGAGACGCGGGCATCTGCGTACATCCGGGCGATGGGGTACTCGAGGATGTAGCCGTAGCCACCGAACAACTGCAGGCAACGATCAACCGCCCGGCCCTGCAACTCGGTGCAGTAAAGCTTTACCTTCGCCGCATCCACCGGATCCAACTCACCAGCGACGTGCTCGGCCAGCGCGCGGTCCACCATCGCCTGCGCCGCCTCGATTTCCGTGGCCACTGAAGCCAGTTCGAACTTGGTGTTCTGGAAGTGGCTGACCGGCTTCCCGAACACACGGCGGTCCTTGACATAGGCCACGGTCGTGTCCAGCGCGGCTCGGGCAGCCGCCACCGAACCAATCGCAATAGTCAACCGCTCCTGGGGCAGGTTGTGACCCAGATAGTCGAAGGCCATCCCTTCCGCACTCCGCACGTTCGGTTTAGGTCTCTGACCAGCCCATTTT
>NZ_CAAAFR010000184.1:51895-138461 GCF_900634745.1 Protofrankia symbiont of Coriaria ruscifolia | reverse complement strand
CCAGGGCTGCGGGTGGTACCGGCGCGGCCGGCACGGCAGGCGCGGCCGAGTCTGCTCCGTCACCGGTGGAGGTGAATGCGGATTCCACTTCGGTGCTGCCGTCGTTCGTGCGAACGCGGGCGGTGAGAGTGTGCTTGCCCGCGGCCGGATTGTTGAGCCGGACCGTGAACGGTGCGTCCCGGTCGTCGAGCACCGTGTCTCCGTCGAGGGAGAATTTGACCCGTTCGACCTTGTCGAGGGTGTCCGTACCCGGGTTCAGGCTCACTTCGACACTTCCCTTGACGGACTGCCCGTCGAGTGGACTCGTACCGACGGCGAGGACCCAGGGGCCGACGGGGCGGGCCGGGGCCTGCTCGGTGGGAGTGGAGTTGGGCGCGGCGGTTGTGGCCGCCTGCGGGGATGCCGGCCCTTGCCCTCCCCGGGTGAGGATGATGCCGACGACGATGACGATCACAAGTCCGGCGGCACCGATCCCCAGCCACTGCCGGCGCTGCCCGTTCATCACCGCGTGCAGACGCAGCCTGCGTCCTTCGGATCGGGTACCGGCGATTTCGCTGTCGCGGTCCGTGTTGCTGCGGGTGTGGCTGTCCACTGGTGTGGGCCTCATCCGCTTCTCCTTGCTTTCCGTCGTCCGAGTTCGGTCTGTACCGGAGCATACTGGGATGTTCTGGAACAACTTGACGGGCCGTGCGTTCCGGATGACCCGGGGGACGTGGACCTCCGGCAGCGCGAAAGGAACATGATCGCACTTCCTTTGGCCCCCTAGTTGATGGAGCGCGCTGGCGTCGGCGCGTTCCTTGAGTCTGCATGCTGCCGGTTGACGAGCCTAGGTCGGTGCCGCCCGACCACGCATGGTGGTGGAGGCCGGACCGGTCGGCAGGTAACCGACGCCGCCGTCGGCATCGCCATCGGTCCGTCGTTGGTGACAGGTCGCCACGGTTCCTTTTCGCCTCGCCTTGGAAAGGTTGTTCGTCCGGATCGGAATTAGCCGCGCCCTTCCGGCGTCCAGGCTGGCCGGCCAGGGATCCTCGGATGCGAACACAGCCACGATCAACGATGGTCGGGCTACGTCCGGACGGTCCGCGGGTGAGGTGCCCGGGATGGTTTTTTATAACCGACGCCGTACCGCGCAAGCGACTCGGAGCTGGACCTCGCGGATCGGCTTTCAGGCCCCTGGATCCGGCAGACACCCCCGATCCAGCAGGAACCCCGGGAGCAAAAGGAAATGATTGTGCCGCCATTGTTTCCCCAGGTTTTCTGAAAAGCGGACGGCTGTGAATCACGTGCGCCGACAGCCTGCGGCCGGTCTTGTCATGATCTGTCCGTCCGTCGGCCGACAGCGGATTCCGGGCCATGGCTGAAGCTGTGGCGTGAGCTTCGCAGGCCCTGCGGGTGGGCTGCGGGCGAGACGACTGTGAGTGCGTGACCACCTGGTCGGACAGAGATCCAGGTGGCATCCGCTGTGAAACGTACCCGTAACGTGATGTCCGTCTGCCTGCGGATATGGGACGCCGGCATCTCGGGGTCGGGTGCGTGGGTGCGCGCTGCTCGGGGGTGGGCGGCTCGCCGACCTTCGTCGAGGTCACCTCGACGAAGGTCAGACCGTGTGCCGACTGTTGCTGGCTGTCACCACGGGGTTGATATTGGGCCCCGGGCCCCGGACACGGGCTAGAAAGATGTGGTCATGGCCGCTTGCCCGCATCCAACGCCCATCCGACTCTATAGCTTTGGCGGTGGGCGTCACTTCTGGTTGGTGGGTTATGTGTCAGGCTGTCGCCTCGGGGGATCGCCGGGTAGACGATGGGGAGGCTTGTGTGCGCGAGGTTAAGGTCAAGTTCCATGTGAGGGACAGGGAGGCACTCTTCCTGGCCCTCAAGGCGCGAGGCATCGAGCTGGGTGAGCCGTTCTTTCAGGATGACCAGGCGTACGCTCCTGATCGCTGGACCTTCGAGGACAGTCGGCTGGGTGTGTCCTTCCCGCGGCTACGTACGATAAACGACCGTCATTTTTTCACCCTGAAACAGCCTACTATCAACGCCCAGGCATACATCTCGTTCGAGACCGAAGTCGCCGATCGCGATCAGATGCATCAGGCCATCCTGAACATGGGTTTCTGTCCGACGGTGCGGGTCGCCAAGATCCGGCGGACGGCGAGTCTGGGCAACGTGTCGCTCTGCGTGGACGAACTCGACGGGCTGGGTATGTTTCTGGAGCTCGACTGTCCGGTGTCCGCGCACGAGTCGGCGGTGACAGTGCAAGAGGCGCTGAATACCTTTGTGGCTTCCCTCAATGTTGACGTGACACGTACCGAGGAAACATGTGACGCGCTGGTGCGGATCTCTCAGCTGCGTGCCGCCTGAGATTCTGAGATCCTTTTCCGGATCCTCTGTCCAGGCGATCCACGCCCAGGCGGCCTCCTGGTGCGCATCGTTGCCGCATGCCGTGGTTCGCCTTGTCGGACGCTGTGGCCGGGCCGCGGTGGCATGGGAACCCCGCTTGGCCAAACCGGTATAAATCATCCGGTATCGTCTTGATTCGGAGTCAATTGTCGATCTTCGATCGACGGGGTTCGGGTCCTGTCAGCGGCCGCCTGGACGTGGCTCGCCATCCGGCCCCATGGTTCGGAACGACTCCGGGAGTTCGGCGATCACGGCAGTGTGAGCTCGGTGGCACATGGTTGGCGGCGCACGATCGCCACGAGGTCCTGTGGTTGCGGTGGTGGGGTGGGTGGGGGCTGGCAAGGTTGGTCCGACCGTGTGCGATCTGTGCCGACATGCATACATCGGGTTCACTCTGAGGGAGTAACCACAGGGGTTTCTGGCCGGTTCGGTGCACCCTGTCCTGCTTCCTACAGATAAAATCTTTGCAGGGTAGTAAGACGCTTGCGCTTGGTAATCATTTGTCGGCGTGACCGTAGATTTCGACCGATGCGGTAACACAGTGTATTGGTGATGTGCGAGGTTCTTCCGCCCCGGTTTTCTCGCGGATGACGTGGGCAACTACATACAATTACATACAACATATGACTACATGCAATCCAACGACACGGGCGATGTAACCGACTACAGACAGGTGGGCCACGGCACATGATGCAAAGCTGTGCCCGGGCGAATAGGGCGGCCGCCTTTTCGCGCGTGGTGGCTACGGCCAGGTGGCCTGCACGTTTGTGCGCCACCGTCGTCGGTCTTGCCTGTGTGCTTGCCACCCGCACGGTCCGCGGTGTGCTGTCGATCCTGCTCCCAGCGGCTGTGCCCGGCCGGACGGGCCTTGCCGACCACGGTGTGCGCGTGGCTCAACCGTCCGGTTCTTCCGCGGCGCCTTGGACGAGCGAGATTCTCAGGTATGCGATGGCCCGCCGGGGACCGCCAGGAGCGTGCATCAGTCTTGAGGTAGGCCCGCGGCTCTTCTGACAGCCAGGTTCCTCGGCAGTCCGATTCGCAGCCACATAGCCTGTCCGGTGGCAGCCGGTAACCCCGTGTTCGAGAAAGCAGGATCGTATTTCCCTTGGCTGCCAAGGTCGCTACGGCTGGTGTTGGTTCCGGTAGGCTGACCTGTTGACAGTGTCTCCTGCCAGCGGCGTTTCCTGCCGACGGGGCCGACTCACTGACCAAGCGGCGACCCGGGACTTGGGCCTCCCGAACCTCCCGAACCTCCCGGATCCGGCAGGAACCACGAGCGCGAGAAAAGCATGATCGTGTTGCTTTTCGCCCTCCAGGGCCCGGTCAGGTAGCCGCGCGTCCTGTTGCGATCAAGAGATTGAGTGTGAAAACGGCTGCTATCGCGACCGTCTACTCCCTCACTTTCATGATGCGACGATATTCGATCTTGGATCATTGATCGACTGCGGGATGGATCTGCGCTACCTGGCCGACGCTCTAGCCACTGCTCCGTGCCGTGTCGCCACGTGCCTGTCGACGGACCGGCCGCACGCGCCCGGGGCTGCTACCGCCACTGCGCGGATCACGTCACCGATACGCCCTTCACGCCTTCAAGGACGGCTCTTGTTGACTACTCTCAGCCCTGAACCCGCCCCGCGAGACGACGATGCGCAGCAGCCGACGGACGTGTCCGGCACGGCGATGCGCCGCCAGCCCGGTCAGCTGGAGGCAGCGGTCCTCGCGGTTGTCTGGGCGGCCCGCGCGCCGGTGAGCACCGGCGACATCCAGCAGGAGCTGGGCGGGGGACTCGCGCACAGCACCATAGCCACCACGCTTGCCCGTCTCATCGGCAAGGGGCATGTCGAGCGAGTTCGGATCCGTCGGGTCTGGATGTATCACCCGACTCGACGGCGGGAGGAGTATGCCGCCGCCCAGATGCTCGCGTCACTGGAACAGGCAGGTGACCCCGACGCGGCCCTGGGTCACTTCACCGCGGCCCTTCCGCTCCGGCAGGCACGCCTGCTTCGCATGCTGCTGGAGGCAGCAGCCACGGACACCTCCGGAACTGTGGACACCCCTGGAACCGGCGGTCCGGGCGAAGGGTGAGGCGAAAAGGGCAGGGCGAAAAGGGCAGGGCGAAAAGGGTGGCCTTTGGCGGTCATGGCCCGTGTAGGCGTCGCTTCGCCGTCGTTCATCCGCGTTCTTACGGGGGCGGGCTGCAGCGGGAACACAGGCCGCGAAAGATGATCTGTGTTTCGTCCAGGGTGCCGATGCCGGGGTGGGTGGCAGCATCGGGATGCAGGCAGGGGTGTGCGCCGACAGCGCAGGCGACGTCCTGGACCGATCCGCAGGAACGGCAGACGAAGTGGTGGTGGAGGGCGCTGCCTGCCTCGTAGAGGGTCACGCCCGGGCCGACGTCCGCCAGCAGCGCGAGTCCTGCGGCAGTCAGGTCACGCAGCACGTTGTAGACACTGGTCCGGGCAAGATCGTATCCATTGTTTGCCAGGTGGTCGTGGACCTCGTCGGCGCGGCGGTGGCCACCGAGACGCCCCAGGGCGTCCAGCACCGCGAGCCGGGGGCCGGTGGCCCGAAGGCCCGCGGTGCGTAGCCGAGCGCTCAGTTCAACTGTGCGCCAAACATCCATGCGTGTTTGTCCAGAGTCGCGGTCAGGCCGATCAGAAGGTCCTGGGTGACCGGGTCGAGGTCGTCGAGCTGGTTCACTCTCGCACGGACGGAGTCAGCGACGTTACGCAGCCGATCGGTGATCTCGCGGACCACGTCGACGTCGGCGAGCGACCCCGCGGGCAACTCGCTCAGTGGTGTCTCCTTGGCCACGGTGGCGCTACGTCCGTCCGGACGGTAACCGACGGCCACGGCGCGCTCCGCCACCTCGTCCGCGCCCAGTCGTACGTCGTCGACCAGGGTGTCGAGCTGCTGGTGCACCGGCAGGAAGCGGGGGCCGACGACGTTCCAGTGGGCCTGTTTACCCTGCTGGGCGAGGTCGATCAACTCCACCAGCGTGGCCTGCAGCAGGCTACCCACACGATCAACGTTATTGATCATATTCGAGTCTCCTCTTCTTTGGACTATGTCCAATCTACCCGCTGATCGTGACGTGATCGCAACGTTTTCCTGTGTAGCCGAAGGCATTGGACGGGTTGCTCCGAAGCAGCATCGCGGTGTCCCGCACGGGCAGGGATACGGGGAGCCGGGACGGCTGATCGGCCCTGCTCGACCGAGGTGGGCGGATCGGTCCGTGCCCCTTGCCGGGCAGGGCGACAGCAGGCGATCACGGCGGCCAGCGCCGCGCATCCGGCCAGGACCGTCGCGGCAGCAGCGAATCCGCCGACGCCGAACGCGACCGACGTCACCGACACGCCGAAGGCGCTCCCAAGAGCGCGGGTCATGTTCAGTACCCCGCTCGCCGACCCGCTTTCCTGGGGACGGACCGCCGACATCACAGCGGCGTTGTTCACCGGAGTGAACAGCCCGAGGCCAACCCCGATGATCGCCAGTGCAATCTCTGTCGCCGCGACGGCGCCGAGACCCACGGCGGCGTCCCCGGCAGCACCGTTCGCCGAACGGGTGAGGGCCGCCACGCAGCCGGCTGTCACAACGACACCGACCATGGACGCGAGCATCCCCAGGACCGTTGTCCGGCGGACGCCGTAGCGCCGCGAGAGCGCGCCGGCCGTCGGCGCGGTCAGCCCGATCGCCAGTGGGAGGGCGGTCAAGGCCAAGCCCGCGAACGCGATGCTCAGCCCGCCGCTGTTGGTCAGATGCAGCGGGACGGCGAACAGCGTTCCGAACAGCACCGCGGATGCCAGCATCCCGCTCCCGAGCCCGGATGCGACATCGCGGCGCCGCAACAGCTCCAGGTCGATCAGGGGAGCGTCGGTTCGGGCCTGCCGCCGGATGAATGCCCAGCCGAGCGTTGCCGAGCCGGTGAGCGCCAGCCATATGCCAGGATGCGCAGGCTCGTCCGTGGCGGCTTGTGACAGCCCGATCAGGCCAGCGGTCACAGAGAGGAACAGCAGCGCCAGACCTGGCCAGTCGAACGCGGTCCGGGCCGCCCGCAGCCGGGTCCGGGGGAGCAGGACCCAGCCGAGGGCGCACCCGAGAATTCCGGTGGGAATGTTGATGTAGAAGATCCACCGCCAGCCACCCGCGTTGGTGAGCAGGCCGCCGAGCGCCGGGCCCAGCGACAGCCCGAGAGCCTGCGCCGCCGCCTGCAGGCCGATGGCGCGACTGAGCGCGTCCCGTGGAACAGCACCGACGATCAAAGCGACGCTGTTGGCCTGCAACATGGCCGCACCGATCGCCTGGACTACCCGGAAGGCGAGCAGCGTCGTCAGGTTCGGTGCGAGCCCGCATCCGAGTGAAGCCAGCGTGAACACGACGAAACCGTAGGTGTACAGAAGTTTTCGTCCGATCATGTCGGCGAGGCGTCCTACCGCCGCGACCGTGCCGACCAGGACGACCAGGTAGGACAAACTCACCCAAGTGATCGCTGTCAGGGACGCGCCCAGGTCGGTCCGGACGTCGGGTAGCGCGATGGTCACGATGCTGGCGTCGAGCTGCCCCATGAAGGCGCCGATGCAGACGGTCGCGACGATCAGCCAGGGGGCGCGAGCGTGATCACGGATGCATTGTGGTCGTCCCTGTTCGGTGAGGAGCCCGCGCCACGTGAGCCGACGCCATCGGAGTCGCTGGACCGTGCTGTTCCGTATGTCCTCTTCGCCGCCCTGCATGTCGGTGTCGGTGTGGGCGAGGGCCGGGACGGCGGCTTTCGGGCGAGTGCGCGCGAGCGGATGCCTACCGTTGCGTCGAGACGGAGGTGTGAGTGGCATGGACGGCTCCTCGGGGGCGTCCACAGCATATTGCTCTGTTACAGATATATCTATCGACTACTTTTAGTAATCGCTTGTGGACTCCTCGCTTGCGAGAAAGTAGGCGAGACAACCCCTTGATGTCGAGTGTCCAGGGCCGGCGGCGCCAGCTGTTGCGGTCGCAACGGTGACGGTGTGGGTCATGCGTGACGGCCCGCAACCGGTCGGACAGGTTCACGATGAGCCGGTGCGCCTCCACGAGCGACCCGGGGACCTGAGCCTTGCGGCGCGAAAGGAACGCGATCGCGCTGTCTTCGGCCCTCCAGGTGCCGGATCGCCGGTGTCGACGGACTTCTGCATGTCGTGGATCGCCGAGTTCGACAGCGTGGTCATGCTGCGTTTTTCGAACCTTCGACAAAATATTCCTGGTATACCTCCGGCCGGCCCACCTCGGTCGACCGTCGAGATCGGTGGGAACCCGGGCGCGAAAGGAACATGATCGCGTCGTCTTCGGCCCTCCGGGCGGTGTCCGGTGCCTGATATACCCTGCCATTTCAAGAATTTGAGGTGATTGAGGATGACGTCGACAACATCGACCAATAGGACATTGCTGTCCGTTGACACCGGTATGCAGGGCCGGTGAGCAGGGCTTTCGCGGGTGCGGTCGTGGTATCCGCGCCGGTGGCGGTCGTCATCCTCCGTCGCGTCCGGTTGGGTCTGCGCTGGAGAGCGTCCACTGTCAGGGGATCTGGACCGGAAGGCGAAAACGACCAGAGAACGTCCGTCGGAGGGCGTTCATCGGACAATAGTGAGCCGGATCACGATGCGGTTGTGTGCTTGGGTGTCGCAACCCCGCCGGCGGGGACATACTGATCGCGCGTCACGCGACGTTGCCCGAGACAGTCCAGGTCCGTGGACCCCTGTCCTTCGGGCCCTCTGGCAGCATGGGAAGAACCATGATCGTATGACCTTCGGTCGGTCAGATCTTTCGCCTCCGGTAGTACTCGACGATCCACGCGTCGATGTCGCGCTTGCGCCAGACCCGGGTGCCTTTGGAGCCCACGGTCGGTGCGTTGACGACCTGTAGCGGAGCAGGGAACTGCGGGTCTTTGCGCGTCCAGTAGTCAACCGCCTGGCGCGTGATCTTCAGCTGGAACGCTATGTCCCCGATGCCAACCAATCGCTCACCGTCGTCCACGCGAACATCGTAACGTCTTTGCTAACCGTCAAGGATACCGCTATGGTTTGTTTTGCTGGACAGCAAATACCTTGGGAGGACATCGATGGCGACACCGGTGGCCCGTCGTGCCGGCGTTCGAGCGATGCTCGATCGCGACGAGGCATATGATCAAGATCCGAAAGGAGAACCTCCGATCTCGGTACCCCGGTACCGCCGCGCCTTGCGGGCAGCGATCGATGTCGTGCCCGAACTCGTGACAGAGCAGGGAATGCCCAGGTCAGCGGTTGAAGCCGAGGCATACTCGGCAGGCGTGCGCGATGCCCTGGACACGGTCGTGGGCGTTATCGCACAGGAAATCGAGTATGTCGGGATCCCGGACCTGTCGGCTGGCGAACCCTCGCGGACCGATGCGTGACCGGCGTGACGCCCCGGGACCGGGGCATGCGGGTCTCGGGGGAGGTCGGCCGCGGACGGACCGGACGGACCGGACGGACCGGGTAGACCGGTCGGACGGGATTGTCGGACGGGATTGTCGGACGCTTCCAGCAGGGAGGAGGAGCGCTCGTGTGGGATGAGCAACGGTCCGATGACGACCGTGACATCGGCTGGGGTGACGATCAAGATCGGTTGGAGGAGGGCTTGGACACCGACATCGAGCGGTTGCGTGCCGAGCGTCCCCCGCACCACATCGAACGGGATGTCTGCTGAGGTGCGCGGGGACGGGGCCAAGATGTCGTTGCGCGCACGCCTGCTCGCGGCGCGCGCCGGTCGGATCACCGGTACAGATCAATCCGTCGTTACAGGGACGACCCAGGCGGACAGCGCCGCAACAGCGGCCAGGCGGATCCTCGACCTCCCGGAGGTCGCGGCGGCGCGCTGGGTCGCGGCCTATGCGAGCCTGCCCGGCGAGCCCGAGACCGGCCGCCTCCTCGGGCAGCTCCGGGAACGAGGAGCGCGGGTGCTGCTGCCGTCCATGCGACCCGATCTTGATCTGGATTTCCGGGAGTACACGGGCTCGTTGATCGCCGGCGCGTTCGGTACCCGTGAGCCGCCTCTCGGCGCGGCTGTCTTCGATCTCGGCCGGGCAGACGCGATCGTCGTCCCGGCGCTGGCGGCCGACGTCCACGGTGGCCGGCTCGGTCGTGGCGGGGGCTCCTACGACCGAGCATTGCGGCGGGCGAGACCGGACGCCCTGATCGTGGCGATAGTGCACGACAACGAGTTGGTTGATCGTGTTCCTACTGAGGCGCATGACGTCGGCGTCCATGTCGTCGTCACACCGAGAGCCACGGTGCGCTGCGGCACGGTCGACCGTGCGCGGGATCCGTACTAACGGTGATGTCATGGGCGCCTGTGGTGCTGCCCGTGCCTCGCTGGAGGACCAAGGGCGGCGTGATCATGTTTTCGTGCTCGGGCTCCGGAAGCCGGTTGGGGAGGTCCGGGAAGCCCGGCTCCCCGGGTCATTGGCAGGTCTCACCGCACTCTTGGGACGTGTAGGGTGCGTCTCGGGTTAGAGTTAGCAGTCGTCGAAGTCGAGTGCTAACTCCGGGGAGGAGTCCGTGCCGCGCTACGAGTACCGCTGCACCGCGTGCGATCGTGACCTCGAGGTTGTGCAGAATTTCAATGACGCGGCGCTGACCGAGTGCCCCACCTGCAACGGCAAACTACGCCGGGTGTTCAGTTCGGTCGGGGTCGTGTTCAAGGGCTCCGGTTTCTACAAGACTGACAGCCGGTCCGGTGGCAGCAGTGGCGTCCGGGACCGAACGAAGGACAAGGTCGGCAAGGATGCCGGCGCCGATACGTCCGGCAAGGAGACGGTGGGGGCCGGTGCCTCTGCCGCCGGCAGCTCGGCGGACGGGTCGTCGAGCCCGGCTGGTCCGTCGACCTCCACAAGCCCGGCGTCATCGGCATCCTCCACCGGATCGTCCACGTCGTCGGGCGGTTCGGGCACGGCTGTGGCCTGATCCGGCTGTTGTATCGCGCGTCTTCGGTCACGGCCTGATATCCACAGGCCGTGACGGTGGACGTTGCTGTGCCGCCGGTTGTCCACAACATGCGGTCGAGCGATGACGCCGGTTCGCCGGGCAGTTAACGTGATCTTCGTTCTGTTTGACGAGGATCACGGAGGTCATGATGTCGCTCGTCGGACACAGGGCGGCCCGCTTCGGGTACGCACGTGCCTGGCGGATTGCGGTCGGCGCACGACGTCGGGTGCTGGCGGCCGTCCTCGCCGCTGCGGCCGTGGTCTTCGCCGTTGTGGCGGTACGTCCTGCGCGGCCGCCATCCCCGGCATCGGTGGTGGTCGCGGCGGTTGATCTGGCCGGTGGGGTCACAATGGCACCGGGCGACGTCCGGATGGTGTCATTGCCGGTGAACGTTGTGCCGGCCGGCGCCGCACGGAGCCCGCAGGATGCGGTCGGGCGTACTCTGACGGCCGCGGTTCGGCAAGGCGAGCCGATCACCGATGCCCGCATCCTCGGCCCAGGGCTGATCACGCAGAGACAGGCGGCGGCAGGCCTGGTGGCTACGCCGGTCCGTATCACGGACGCCGGATCGGTCCTGTTCCTGCGCGTTGGTGACCACGTGAACGTGCTTGCGGCTTCCACCGACATCAACGGCATGTCAGCACCACAGCCGGGGGAGGGGGCAACGTCCACGGATCGCGCCGAGTCCTCCGGTGACACGTCGGGGATGTCGATGGCGGGTGTTCCTCGAGCGAGGGTCGTTGCCCCTGACGTCGTCGTTCTCGCGGTTGCGCGAGCCGGGGAAACCGCGGAACGCGCTGTCGGCACGGAAGAAGGTGCGCTGGTCATTGTTGCCGCGACCGCTGGGGTAGCCACAGTACTCGCCGGTGCGGCAGTGCATGCGAGGCTGTCGGTGACCGTTCTGGGAGGAACGTCCACATTCGATACGTCGTGATCAGATCTGCGCGGACGCCGGACCTGTACGGACGTCGATGTCCGTCTGCTCGATCATCTAATCACGTTCTGTGTTGCACTGGATCGCTACCGTCATGCTGCCCATGTCTGATCGACACTTTCCGGGTGGTCACGGCAGCAGCTACGTGGCCCTTCTCGACAGGTTCGCGACCCGCGCACTGTTTGCAGGCGTCTTTCGTGTTGCAGGTTCCCACCGTCGTGATCAGTCGCTGACGTCGACGGTTGGTCACGGTAAGAAGTCGAGACAAAACGGAAAGTTTCAACCCGGTGTGCGAGGTCTGGGCCGTGCGTGCTTGTATCGGGCTTGTCGGCCCGAGCAGATTTTGGCCGACCCCGGCACAGGATCGTTTATGGCGACTGATCCGTGCCGGTGGCAACTGGGCCGCGACGAGGCAGCCCAGACATACACGGGGAGGAAACGACGATGGGCGTCTCCATCGACGATGGTGCCTGTGGCGTGTGGCAGCGCGTGCCCGACGAGGTCATCGGCCGGTTCGACGGCCTCCCGGGTGCGGCGTACGAGGTACCGGACGAGGTCACATGCGCGCTGGAGAGCGGTCATCCTGACAAGCACATGGCCGTTCTCCAGGGCTGGGGCAATCAGGAAGCGTGGCTGGTCTGGAGCACACCCGTGACGGTCACCGCACCCGGATGCCGGACCGAGGGCCTGACCTGCCTACTTTCGGCGGGACATGTCGGCCGGCATCATGTGATCATGACGGACGTGGTGGAGGACGAAGGCCCCTACTGGTGCAACAGCCGCGCAGATCTTGAAATGCAACGTGCGCATACCTGATTGGCAGCCGCTCGACTGGCATCCACTCGGGCAGCCGTCCTCAGCCGTCCTCAGCCGTGGTCGACAGCCGTGTGCGCGCCATCTGTACTGAAGACCAGTACGACGTCGGTGTCGCTGGCGAAGTCGACGAGGCGGGCGTGGGCTGGCAGCTCACCGAGCAGCCAAGAAAGATCGGACACGGTGGTTCCTTCGCAGATTGTGACAGCATGCTCGTGCGACGGGGTGTTGTTCGAACGCGTGTGTGACAGGTTGGTGTTCGGCACACGCACCTGGTCGCAGGGCTCGCAAGCTGTGAGCGCGGCGTTGGTGAGGGCCTCGGCAAGGTGATGGGCCTCCTCCGGAGCCAGGCTGGCGGCGCAGACACCGTCCGGCAGCGACGGTCGGATACGGAGCAGGATCATGGCTGGCTCCGTGCCTGTACCCGGTTGGACGCCGATGCTGACCTGAGCGCCGTCGACCCGGCTGACAAGGGTCGACGTCCGGCCATTTCTTGATCGAATTTGTGCTGTTGTGTTGTTCATACAGTAAGCGTCGTTGCCGGAATCCGTCCGTTCCATCCCGTTAGACGGGGATTTTTACAGGTTTGCCCATATCTGGCCCGGCGCGAAAAAAGCATAGCCGCGCTTCCTTTGGCCCTCCACGCGGCTGGGCCGGCCACGGTTGTTCGCAATGAGGCAGTGTGGGCGTTCGCTGTTCGGGGTAGGGCCGGGGTTGTCACGTCCGACGAGGGCGGGCAGTGACGTGGGGGTACACCGGCCAGCTCCCGCGCCGCTGGGGACGTCCGGTCGGTCCTGGAGCCATGTACCCCAGCGTTCGCGTCGAGGTGACCGGCCGGCAGGCCGTGGTCGTCCGTCCCGTCGGCGATGTCGACTACTCTTCACTGGAACCTCTGCGCGAAGCGCTGCTGGATGCGCGGATTGCCGGGGCCAGGGACATCATTGTGGATCTTGGTGAGGTCGGCTTTCTGGACTCGCAGGGTCTCGCTGTGATCCTTTTTGCGCACCAGCGCCAGCGTTCCCTCGGGGGTTGCCTCATTCTGCGCAACCCGAGCGAGGATATTAATCGGCTACTACGTGTTACGAATGTCGCCCACATCATCGACGTCGAGAGCGCGAGCGGTCAGAGCGGCCCCACCTTCCCGCGCGGCGGGGAACAGGTTTCCCGGAGCTCCCCAGCGCGCGGATAGGATCCCGGGCACGCACCCGGGCACACCGGAGATCGCTTCGGCGATCAGATCTTTGCGCAGACCTTTGCGCGAATTTTTGTGTCAGGATTCCCCGTGGGCGGGGTGACTACCGCTTCTGTCGGCTCCTGGCCCTGCCCGGCAACGCCGGAAGTCACCCATGCGGGCCTCGGCGAGCCGAGGGGAGGCTCGTATCGCCGGGCGATCGGGTCGCGGTGACACCGGCGTACCCGAAGCGGCTGGTCGTACCCGGTACGACGACGTCCGCGTGAACTGTCCTCGACCCCGGATGTGTTCTGATCATCGTTCATTTCGCGTCTGCTTCCATTCATCTTTCGTTCATACGGGATCGCTTCGATTCTCGCCGGCACCCCAGTCCGGGGGCGGACAGACCGGCGCCATTGCGCTGAAGACGAAGGGTTGCTTTGTGAACATAGGGAAGCGTCAGGTTGCAGTCGTGGGCCTTGCGATGTCGGCGGTGCTGGGGGTGGCCGCCTGCGGTTCCGACAACGACGAGGTGACGACGCCGGGAGCGCCGGGCGGCACCACATCCGCGATCTCGTGCGCGACAGGGTCGATCACCGCGTCGGGCTCCTCGGCGCAGAAGAACGCGATAGACGAGTGGGTCAAGAAGTACCAGCAGGCATGTGCCGGCTCGTCGATCAACTACCAGTCGGTCGGCTCCTCCGCGGGCAGGCAGGCGTTCATCGACGGCCAGACGGCGTTCGCCGGCTCGGACTCAGCGATCAAGGACGACCAGGCGACCAACGCGGCCAGGCGTTGCACCGGCGGCCAGCTCGTCGACCTGCCCATGGTCGCCGGGCCGGTTGCGGTGATCTATAACCTCGCCGGGGTGAAGGACCTGCAGCTCAGCGCCCCGACGCTGGCGAAGATCTACGCTGGTGCAATCACCAAGTGGAACGACCCCACGATTGCGGCTGACAACCCCGGGGCGTCCCTGCCGGATACGGCGATCTCCTCGGTGCACCGATCCGACGGTTCGGGTACCACGGACAACTTCACCAAGTACCTTGCGGGTGCCGCCAAGAGCGACTGGACGTACGGGTCCGGCTCTGATTGGAAGGCCCCGGGCGGCCAGGGTTCCAAGGGCAGCGACGGGGTGACCCAGACCGTCAAGTCGACCGCCGGTGCCATCGGTTACGTGGAGCTGTCCTACGCGGAGAATGCCGCGCTGTCGACAGCAAAGATCAAAAATGGCGCCGGTGAGTACGTGACGGTCAGCACGGACGCCGCGTCCAAGGGTCTGAGCACGGCCAAGATTGCCGAGGGTAACGACTTGAAGCTGACCTTCGACTACGCCGCGACGACCTCCGGCGCATACCCGATCTACCTGGTCGCCTATGAGATCACCTGCACCAAGGGCCTGCCCGCGGACCAGGCCGCGCTGGTGAAGTCGTTCCTGACCTACACCTCCTCCAAGGACGGTCAGGCCGCCATCGCCGGCCTCGGCTACTCCCCGCTGCCGAGCGAGCTGCAGAGCAGGGTGAGTTCAGCCGTGGCGACAATTTCATGATCCTGGCATGGTGCCCCGGTAGCCACGGGTTCTGACCGGACGATCCACCGCTGTGCCCGCCCGCCTCACCGCGGGCGGGCACACTGCCTGACACAACCTGTTGAGAGGCATGATGAGCAGTGAGCCGGACGGCCTACGGAAAGGCTCGTCGAGAAACGACGCTCCCGTGGCTACGGCGGAGCCCGCCAGCAGCAGCGACGGCGCGCGGGTCAAACCCGTGGACGTCCTGTTCAAGAATCTGACCCGGTCGGCCGGTCTCGGCCTCCTCGTGCTCATCGCCACGATCGCGGCCTTCCTGGTGCTGGAGGCGACGAACGCCCTCAGCGTCAACACCGGCAACTTCCTGACGACCACGGAGTGGTTCCCGAACAGTTCGCCGCCATTCTTCGGGGTCGCGGCTCTGCTGTTCGGCACGCTGCTCACGGCCGTCATAGCAATGGCCATCGCCGTGCCGGTGGCGGTCGGGATCGCGCTGTTCATCACGGTGTATGCACCCCGCCGGCTTGCGACTCCACTGGCGTTCATCGTGGACCTGCTCGCCGCCGTCCCCAGCGTCATCTTCGGACTCTGGGGCCTGATCGTTCTTGTCCCGCAGATGAAGGGCATCCAGGAGTTCCTCACCGACTACTTCGGTTGGATCCCGCTGTTCGCCACCCAGAACGGTGTCGTCGGCCGCTCGATCTTCGTCGCCTCGGTCGTCCTGGCCATCATGATCCTGCCGATTGTCGCCGCTCTTTCCCGTGAGGTCTTCCTCCAGGTGCCGACCGCGCACAAGGAGGCGGCACTCGCTCTCGGCGCGACCCGTTGGGAAATGATCCGCACAGCGGTGCTCCCATACGGCCGGCCGGGGGTCGTCAGCGCGTCGATGCTCGGACTCGGTCGCGCGATGGGCGAGACGATCGCGGTCGCCCTGGTACTGCCCGCCTCTTTCGGAATTTCCTGGAAGATCGTGTCGCCGGCCGGCAACACGATCGCCGCGAACGTGGCGAACGGCTTCGCCGAGGCCAACAGCGTCGGTCGCGGGGCTCTCATCGCCTCCGGTCTCGTCCTGTTCATCGTCACCATGATTGTCAACATGATCGCCCGGGCCATCATCGCCCGCCGGCGCGAATTCTCGGGTGCCGCCGCATGAGTACATCGACTGTTACAGCGGCCGCCACGCCCGGCGCTCTGGGCCTGGTCGGCCGGCGGCTGCCGAAGACTGCGCTCCCTGCGATCGGTGCCGGTGCCGTCGCCGCCACCGTCCTGCTGTACGTGGTGGCTCCGATAACGAGCAGGATTCAGTTCGTGCTGATCGCCGGGACCCTTTACCTGATCGGCCAGACGTTAGCGTCGATCATGGTTGAGGGTTCCCGGCGGGCCGCCGACCGATTTGTCACCACCCTGGTTTATCTGGCTTTTCTTCTCGCGGTCATCCCGCTGGTCGCGGTGCTGGCAAGCGTGATCGCCAAGGGCGCGGAACGCGTCGACGTCAACTTTCTGACCCATTCCATGCGGAACATCGGAGCGCGGGACGCCGGTGGCGGCATCTACCATGCTCTGATCGGGACCCTGGAGCAGATCGCCCTGGCCAGCCTCTTCGCGGTCCCGTTCAGCCTGCTGGTCGCGATCTACCTGGTCGAGTACGGTCGCGGCCGGACCAGCCGGACCATCAGTTTCTTCGTCGACGTGCTGACCGGCCTGCCCTCGGTCATCGCCGGTCTGTTCATCCTGGCGTTCTACATTCTTGCGCTCGGGCAGAAACCGACCGGTTTCGCCGGCGCGCTCGCCCTGACGATCCTGATGATTCCCATTGTCGTGCGCTCCGCCGAGGAAATGCTCAAACTCGTCCCAGATGATCTTCGTGAGGCCAGCTACGCACTCGGTGTCAGCCGGTGGCGGACGATCATCAAGGTCGTGATACCGACCGCACTACCGGGAATCATCACCGGTGTGATGCTCGCGGTGGCCAGAGTCGCCGGTGAGACCGCGCCCCTGCTGCTCACCATCTTCGGGAACGACTCCATCAACTTCAACCCGTTCTCCGGGCCGCAATCGGCTCTACCGCTGTACATCTACTCGCAGGCCGGTCAGCCGCAACAGATCGCCGTCGACCGGGCCTGGGCCGCCGCGCTGACACTCATCGTCGTTGTGATGCTGCTGAACGCGGTTGCGCGGCTGGTCGCCCGGCTGGCCCGGGTCCGGTGATGCCGGTGCCCCCCGGAGCGTGGCCGGCAACCGCCGTCCTCGGACACGTTCCCATGCTTTCCAGCCCCTTCGTCTCTGCCAGCCTCTTCGTCCCATTCACGCCGTCCGCACCGCCCACGCCGTTCGCCGAACAACCGAAGCGCGAGAAGCCGAGGTAACCCATGGCCACCCGTATCGACGTCTCCGGGCTGACCGCCTACTACGGGAAGTTCAAAGCCGTCTCCGACATCCATTTCAGCATCGAGCCGAAGAGCGTCACCGCGTTCATCGGGCCGTCCGGCTGCGGCAAGTCCACGGTGCTGCGGACGCTCAACCGCATGCACGAGGTGCTGCCCGGAGCCCGGGTCGAGGGCCGGGTTCTCCTCGACGGCGAGGACCTTTACGGACCGGGGGTCGATCCGGTGAACGTGCGCCGGGCCGTCGGGATGGTCTTCCAGCGTCCGAACCCCTTCCCGACGATGTCCATCTACGAGAACGTCGTCGCCGGCCTGAAGCTCAACGGTGCCCGCAAGAAGTCGCTGCTCGACGAACGGGCCGAGCAGTCGCTGCGCGGCGCGAACCTGTGGGAGGAGGTCAAGGAGCGGCTCGGCCGGCCCGGGGCGGGCCTGTCCGGCGGCCAGCAGCAGAGACTGTGCATTGCGCGGGCCATCGCCGTCGAACCGCAGGTGCTGCTCATGGACGAGCCGTGCTCCGCCCTTGACCCGATCTCCACCCTGGCGATCGAAGACCTGATCGCCAAGCTCAAGTCGAGCTACACGATCGTCATAGTGACCCACAACATGCAGCAGGCTGCCCGGGTCAGCGACACCACGGCGTTCTTCACCCTGGACAAGACCGGTGATCCCGGCCGGATGGTGGAGATGGACAGGACCGAGAAAATCTTCTCCAATCCAATGGAAAAGCGTACGGAAGAATATATAACCGGACGTTTCGGCTGAGCCGCTGCTGTCTTGACTCCAAGCCAATCTGGACCCGTCACGATCACCCGGATGCGTCTTGTGCAGCCATTTGATGACGAGTCCGTCGCCGTGGAGCAGCGTCGCTCCACCGACGATCTCGCGGCGCCGGGCCCCCTGCGTCCACCGGTGCTATCACCGGGCCTGCTATCACCGGGCCTGCTATCACCGCCGCCGAGCCCGACGCTGCTGGTTGCCGACGCCGTCGCGGACACCGAGCTGCTCTCCGCCCTTGCCGCCCAGGGCGTGGGGGTCAGCGTCGTGGTCGACGGCGCCCGGGCACTGCTGGAAATCGGTCGTCTCGCGCCGGCGGTGCTGCTGATCTCCGCCCGGCTGCCGATCGTGGACGGCGTGACGGTTGTACGGACCGTCCGCACCCGTGATGACATGCCGATACTGCTCGGGGTCGGCCCGCAGGACCGGCGTCAGGCCGCGGCGGGGTTGGCAGCCGGAGCGAGTGCCTGTGTTGCCAAGCCGTACCGGGTCAACGAGGTCCTGGCCCTGGTACGGTCCGTACGAGGAACCGATACGGAGCGCGCGGAGCCCGCGGTACTACGGGCCGGAGCGATCACCCTGAACCTTGCCGTCTACGAAGTACGGGTGGACGGCATCCCGGTGCGGTTGCCACCACAGGAGTTCAGGCTCCTGCGGATCCTGCTGGAGCGGGCTGGATCCGTGGTCACCCACCAGACGCTGCTCGAGTGCGTCTGGGGTACGACCAGCCACGAGACGAATACGCTCGCCGTGCACATCCGCCGTCTGCGCGGCCGCCTGGGGGACGCGGGGGAGCCGGGGAAACCTCGGCTGATCGAAAGCATCCGTGGAGTGGGTTACCGCTTCCGTCTCGCGGACGCCCCCACTGCCTGACCCTTGACCCGGGTTCCCGCCGACGGCTTTGCGCCCGGCGAACCGGGTCTCCGGGTGCGCGAAAAGCATGATCGCGCACCCTTCGGCCGGGCTAGGACCGGTCAGGCCGGGATCCGATCTGAACACCCGGTTTGCGCAGGTAGGAGATGTCGCAGCTGTACCGGCTGAAGCCGAGGCCCTCGTACAGGCGTACCGCCGGGCGGTTGGTGTCGTCGACATAGAGCATCGCCGTGGCCAGACCGCGATCGCGCAGGTGGTGGAGCCCGATCAGGGTCAGTGTCCGGCCGAGTCCGCGTCCGGCGAACGTGGGCTCCACCCCGACGACATACACCTCGCCGAGGTCCCCCGCGGCGCTCTCCGCGTCGTCGGTGCTGCTGTTGTAGGCCGTGCTCGGGCTTTCACCGCCAGCGGATGTACGGGTCGCCTCGGCCACCTTCGTCCAGTGGAAGCCGACGAGCCGGCCCGCGGACTCGGCGAGGAAGAAGCCCGCGGGGTCGAACCATGACTCGGCCTCGCGCAGCCGGAGATCCTCCACCGTCCAGCGCCCCTGTTCCGGGTGGTCCGCGAAGGCGCTGCTGTTGATCGCCACCCACGCGTCCTCGTCCTGTCCCGGAGTGAAGGTCCGGACGGTTACTCCTGGTGGCACCGTTATGTCCGGAAGAAGTGGAACATCGTGAACAGAGTGCGTCTCCCGCCCGCCGAAGGGTGCCGTGGAGGAAAGCGGACGGCGCATCTGCCACAGCACCCGCTCCCGGCCGAAGCCGTACCCGTCCGCCAGGACCGCTGCCGCGGGTGGGTCGCCATGCGCCCAGACGCGCAGGTCCGCTCCGGCCTGGTCGGCGGCCGCGGTCAGGGCGGCCAGCAGGCGCCCGCCGATACCCCGACGGCGCTGGGAGGGATGGACGACCAGCTCCGCCTGCCAGTTATGGTCATCAGGGGTGGCCAGATAGGCGTACCCGGCGACCGTGCCTGCGCTGTCGTCCCAGATGGTCCCGTCGGCCGGGCCGTGGTCCGTCACCACAGAGTCCGATGTGGTGACGGTCAGGTGCTGTCCGGCGGTCAGCGGCTC
This sequence comes from Protofrankia symbiont of Coriaria ruscifolia, assembly GCF_900634745.1. Lineage (NCBI taxonomy): Bacteria > Bacillati > Actinomycetota > Actinomycetes > Frankiales > Frankiaceae > Protofrankia > Protofrankia symbiont of Coriaria ruscifolia. The sequence goes on along the minus strand of NZ_CAAAFR010000184.1, from coordinate 118,543 downwards.
GATCGTCAGCCGTAACGCGGCGTCGTCGGACAGCGGGCCAACCCCGTCGGTCTCCGCGGCCGTGGCAACCAGGTGCCGCAGACTACCCACATCGTGGGGGGTGAGGCGTTGAGCCCAGCGCAGTTTCATTCCTGCGACATTATGATGTTCCACACCGATTTTCATCCGGGTGGGTCTGATGCACCCGGAGATTTTCTTGTTTGACCATGGGTTTGGCCGGGCATAAGGGAAAATCCGGGGTAGCGGACCCCGGCGCGGGCAGGCCCCGACGGACGAGCACGTGCTGGCCACGGTGCCCGACGAGCGGACCGCGCTCGTCGGGCTGTGGCACCGCACGCTTTCTCGCGCCGGGGTTTCTGCCATGTCGCGAAGCGACCCGATGGGTCCGGGCGAAGCGGCCCGATGGGTCCGGCGGCCCCCGGAACTACACGGACCCTGGCTGGAACTACACGCGTTCGGGAGTGCGCATTACTTCCCGACCGTCGCGGCTGTCCACTGTTTCCTCGGGCAGCGGGGCGATCGGAGGAGCGACGAACTTGTAACCGACGTGCCGTACAGTACCGATCATCGATTCGTGCTCCGGGCCGAGCTTTGCCCGCAGGCGGCGCACGTGGACGTCGACGGTCCGGGTGCCTCCATAGTAGTCGTAACCCCAGACCTCCTGCAGGAGCTGGGCACGGGTGAAGACCCGGCCCGGGTGCTGCGCGAGGTACTTCAGCAGCTCGAACTCCTTGAAGGTGAGCTCAAGCGGGCGGCCACGCAGCTTGGCCGAGTAGGTGGTCTCGTCCACCGACAGGTCACCGGAGCGGATGACGCCGGCTTCGGCGGTGCCGCCGGCAGCCGCCACCCGACCGATCGCGAGCCTCAGCCGTGCCTCGACCTCGGCGGGTCCGGCGCTGTCGAGCACCACGTCATCGACACCCCAGTCGGCCGAGACCGCGGCCAGCCCACCTTCGGTGACGAGGGCGAGCAACGCGGTGGTGAGCCCGGTTGTGCGGAGCAGGCGACACAGGCCGCGGGCGACAACCAGTTCCCGGCGCCCGTCCACCACCACGACATCCACCGGGGGAGCGTCAAGGAGCGCGCTGGCCTCGAGTGGAGCGACGCGAACGGTATGAGTCAGGAGCCCGAGCGAGGGAAAGGACTCCGCGGACGGTCCGGGGGCGTTGGTGAGCAACAGGACGACGCTCAAGTCGACTCCTCCAGGGTTCGGTTGCGATGTTGGGGCAGCGTCGACCCACGGATACCTTGCGGTCGGTTCGCGTTCCACGACCGTCATGGGCGCGAAACGAACACCGGCCTGTGGGGAGGATAGCGGAGTGTCGTACTCCACTCCTACCGCCTTAGGAGTTCTCCCCACTGCGGACGCTGAGATTCTCGCCACGGCCCATCGCTGCTGTGTTCGTCCCGTAACTAACCATGATTTTGATCTTGAAGTCGACGCCGCTCACGGCTTTTCCGGATTTCGTGACAAGCCCCCGGTCAGCGCCGTGTCCTACGGCATTGGGCACTATGCCGACGTGCTTGCATCCGGTCCGCGCAGCCCTGGTCGGCCCTCGGCCATGTGTACTTTCAGTGACTCCGGTGACTGCGAGGACACCGGGGTGGACGCCGAGCGTAGGGAGCTCCCATGGCTCGCATGACAGTCCGGTACTGGGCCGCTGCCCGGCATGCGGCAGGCGTGCCCGAGGAGCAGCACAACGCCGAGACACTCGCTCACCTGCTGGAAACCGTGGCAGAACGCCACCCGGGCGCACTCGCGGCCTTGCTGCCCCGATGCGCGTTCCTGGTGGACGACCTTCCGGTCGGTCGCCGCGAACATGCCGACGTGACGCTCACGGACGGCTGCGTCGTGGAGGTGCTCCCGCCGTTCGCCGGTGGGTGAGCCACCATGTCCGAGATCTCCCCTGCTCTCAGGATGATCGGGCGGCGCCGGGATGTGTGGGCGGCAGCCGGTGCGTGGGCGTTTCGCCTGGTTCGTCGCTGTCGTCCTCGGCTGGTCGTGGGAACCGTGGGAGCATGGTGGCGTGTGCGCCCGCGGAGCCAAGACGGCCTTCAGGACGAAGCCGGCCAGCACGCCGGCGCGCAGCCAGCTGTGCCAATCGGACGGATCCTCGATGTTCCTCGTCAGCGTCTCCATCGTCGTTGCCGCTGTCGTCCCGGTGTTCGCCGCGGCTGTGGGGCCGCTTCTGCTTGCCGCCGTCATCGCCGTCGAACAGCTCCTTCTCGGCTGGGCGTGGGTGCGGGCGCTGGGGGCGTCGACCGGGACTCTCGCGATCGTGCTGGTGGCGGCGCCGGCCGCGGACGTCACCGCTGTCATGGCCGATTCCAACGAGATCGGGAACCTTGCTGGAGTTGTCGGCCTCGCTGTGGTGGCGGTCATCCTCGTCCAGCTGGCGAGACGGCGCGGGTGGGCGGAGGCGGCCGGTGCTGTGCCGGAGACCCAGGTTTCTGGAGTGGTGAAGCGGGATCGCGGTTTCTCTCCGGGACAGTCGGTGACGGTCACGGTGGACATGGCCGCGGGCCTCAGCGGGGTGGTCCTGGTCACCCTGCTGGCCGGTTACCTGAACGTGGCTGCCATCCAGACGCCGGACGGCCGTGTGGTCGGCCCCATGGTGGTGACCGTCGGTCTTGTGGGTGCGGCTACGGCCGTCCTCGTCGCGCGACTGTGTGTCGCGCGGCTGTGCGCGGAGATGCTCGTCGAGCCCGTGGGATCGACGAGCATCCCCGGCTGGGCCCGCGTCCGCTCCAGCCTGCGGGCCGGCTGTCCGGTCGTCGCGCCGGTCGTCGGGTTTGCCGCAGGTGCCGGCGCCGGTGCCATCCTCGGCGGGTTCGCGGATGATCTGGACGTCTGGGAGGCGACGTTGATCGCGGGTGCGGCTGCCGCGGCAGCGGTCATCGTCTATCTTGCTGTCGCCCGCGGAATCGCCGAGATCCGTGCCGAGCCGGCAGGTGGGTTCGGCGGGAGGCCGGTGCCCGGCGGCGGACCGGTGTCCAGCGGCAGGCCGGTGCCGAGCGCGCCCCGGGGGCAGGTGTCCTGCCGTGACGATCATCTTGTCGGGTGGCCTCTGGTCGCGACCTTCCCCCTGGCGGGAGCCGCCGCGTTCGTGTACACGTTGGGTCGCCTGTTGGTGGGATGATCGGTATGTGAAGTCACTTCCACACCGGGAGCGGGACGCCGGAGGCAGGGCTGGAGAAGACGTGGACGCACGGACACGCTGGTCACTGTCGTGACCGGGTTGTGGGTGCTGATGGTGGCTGTCGGGTGTGCTGTCGGAGCAGCACTGTTCATCCGGCTCCGGGACGGGCGGTTCCACATGGTTCGCCCGGATTCGCCGGCATCGGCGCCAACGGTGTCGGCCGTACCCGATGCACCGGTCGTGAACGGCGAAGTGGTGAACGGCGAAGTGGCGAACGCCGCGGCCCAGGCGTCCGCGCACATGACGGCCCATCCTGAGGGGGGAGGCGCGGTGCCCGCAGTGGACGCCGAACTCGTGGCGCTCGGTGTGAGTCCCGAGGCGCGTGCCACGCTGTTGCAGTTCTCCACCGCGTTCTGCGCGCCCTGTAGGGCGACCCGGCGAATCCTCGCTGACGTCGCTGGGAGCATCCCGGGCGTGCGGCACGTGGAGGTCGACGCCGAATCCCATCTGGAGCTGGTCAGGCGGCTGCGGATCCGGCGCACCCCGACCGTGCTCGTCCTTGACTCGCGGGCTCGAGAGGTTTGCCGGGCCAGTGGTGCTCCGCCGGGCCGGAGAGCCGTTCTCGCGGCGCTGGAGCTGGCAGTCGGCGAGCCGCACGGGCAAGGCGCGGCGGCGGCGCGGGATGGCGCCATGATCGATGCGTCCGACCGACTCGATTGGCCGTCAGATCGGTAACACATCCTCCATGTTCGCTGCTACGGTCAGGAGGTTATGTTCTCCATCGAGCTCGTCAGGCGCCGCACGGTCGACCTGTGCCGTGTCCGTAGCTCGTTGTGTCCATTTTCCTGAGCCGTGCGTTGATGCCGTCCGCCGTCGGTGGGCCCGCCCGTCAGGAGATGAGCTCGTGGTCGACCCGAGAGGTCCCCGATTCGGCGCAGCCGTTACCAGCGTCGTCCTCGCGGTGGTGCTACTGACCGCAAATGGCTGGTTGCTCTTCGCGCAGACTGTGGTATTTCTGATCGGCGCGGCGTTCGGAGTTCGTCGTGCTCCGTATGGGTTGCTGTACCGGACGTTGGTCCAGCCCCGGCTGGGGCCGCCGGCCGAGCTGGAGGACGACCAGCCGCCGCGTTTTGCGCAGGCGGTCGGGACGGTATTCGGCGTGCTGGGAACGGTCGGCTTTCTCGCCGGCGTCCCCGCACTGGGGTACATCGCCACGGCGTTTGCATTTGTCGCGGCGTTCCTGAACGCCGCCATCGGCTTTTGTCTCGGTTGCCAAATATATCTCGCCATACGTTCCGTGAAAGGAGTGCAAGCATGAGTCGCACCAGCGCGCTTGTCGATCCGGCCTGGGCCGAAGCACATCTGACCGACCCCAAGGTCGTCCTGGTCGAGGTCGACGAGGACGTCTCCGCATACGACAAGGGCCACATCCGGGGTGCGGTCCGGCTCGACTGGAAGTCGGAGCTGCAGGACCCGGTCATCCGTGACTTCGTGAACAAGGAGCAGTTCGAGAAGCTCCTGTCCGCCAAAGGAATCTCGAACGACGACACCGTCGTTCTCTACGGCGGTAACAACAACTGGTTCGCCGCCTACGCCTACTGGTACTTCACCCTCTACGGGCACGCCGAGGTCCGGTTGCTCGACGGCGGCCGGAAGAAGTGGGAGCTGGACAGCCGTGAGCTGACCGAGGAGGTTCCGGACCGGCCGGCGACCCAGTATGTCGCCAAAGACGTCCGTACCGACATCCGAGCTTTCCGGGACGAGGTCATCGCCGCGATCGGCGCGAAGAACCTCGTCGACGTGCGGTCGCCCGACGAGTTCGCCGGGCGGCTGCTCGCGCCGGCTCACCTGCCCCAGGAGCAGTCGCAGCGGGCCGGTCACGTCCCCACCGCGAAGAACATCCCCTGGGCGAAGACCGCGAACGAGGACGGCACCTTCAAGTCGAACGACGAGCTGACAGCCCTGTACTCGGAGGCCGGGGTGGACCTGAGCAAGGACACCATCGCCTACTGCCGCATCGGCGAGCGCTCGGCCCACACCTGGTTCGCCCTCCACGAGCTGCTGGACCTGCCGAACGTCAAGAACTACGACGGATCCTGGACCGAGTACGGTTCGCTGGTCGGCGTCCCGATCGAGAAGGACGCCTGAGACGTGTGCGGCGCGACCAGCGGCGGACCTTCGGCGGAAGGAATTGACGTGGCAAAGGAAAGTGTCATCCAGGGCGTCGTGCTGAAGGACGGCTCGCCCGTTTCGTCGGGTTACGCCCGCCTGCTCGACGAGGGCGGCGATTTCACGGCCGAAGTGCCGTTGTCGGCGACCGGGCAGTTCCGTTTCTTCGCCCGACCGGGCTCATGGACCGTCCGGGCGCTCGTTCCGGGCGCGTCCGGCGAGCGGAAGGTCGTCGCCCGTCAGGGTGAGCCCGTCAACGCCGAAATCGACGTCGCCGCCTAGAATCCCTAGAGCGGGGCGGCGGGTCCGGTTCGTCCCAGGTGGGCCTTTTCCGATGTTCCGGAAAATTCCCGGATATCTCGAAAAAGGCCCACCTTTTGCGTTTACAGCGCGGGTTTGCGGCGGTCAGGAGCTGCCGGCCCGGGGCGCGGGAATGCCGTGGTGCGCGGGTGCCGCCCGAGTGGGGACGGCAAATGACATCGGGCCGACGGTGTAGTTGTGCAGACCGTTGTCGGTCGCGAACAGCGCCGCGGAGCTTCGATCCGGAAATGGTGCGACGACACGCCGGACCGCCCGCTGCGCGGTTCCGTCGAACTGGACAACTGCGTACAGGATCTCGGGTTCGTGCATCACACGACCACCAAACCGCATCCTCCCGGCGTCGTGAAGGAGCCCTGTCGTGTGCCGCGCGTGGTCTGCCGTTGCAGGAGCGTTTGCGGAGCTTGCGCACGACACTACTCAAAGTTCGGTCGACTGACTACTCAGAGTTCGGCAAATTGTCCAGAAAGTGCGGATCGGGCAGTTGTCCGTCATGACGGCGTCGATCACGGGCGGGGTTCGTCCTGCTGCCGTCAGCGGACGCCTGCCGTCACAGACGCCCACTGTTGTCAGTAGACGAGAGCCCGTGCCTCGTCGGCGAGCACCTCGGAGACGAAGACCGCCGCACCGGCGATGCGTATCCCGGGGAGCACGTCGTCGGGCCCGATGGCCCGCCGTGCCGCACACTGCGTGCACAGCGTTACGCGTCCTCCGGTCAGGACGGCGTCCAGCAGCTCGGGCAGGGGGGTCGACTCGGGCAACACGAACTCGGCGGCGCGTCCGGGCAGGGCGAACCACGCTGACTCGCCAGTGAGCCACAGGGAGACGTCCGCGCCGCTTGCGACCCCGACCGCGGCAACCGTGAACGCCTGCGAGCATCGCTCCGGCGCGTCCGTGCCCGCGGTGGCCTTGATGACCAGTGAACCCGTCATAGCTGCCAGTCTGCACCGGCGGCGAACCGTGGCCGTCCGGTCGCGTCCGGGTGGCCACGGTCCCCGGACCGCTGTCCGACTTGGTTGACGTCACAGAGCCGGAGCCAGCAGGGCGGGAGGGGGTGCCGCCAGGCTAGGCTGGTCCGGTGCTGGAAATATTTTTCACCGCTCTGTTGATCTTTGTGGCGGTGCTCATCGGGTGGTTCTCCGTGTACGCGGTGTACAAGCTGTACTCGGGTCAGCGTTGAGCCTTCTTGCCGCGTCCGAGTCCGCTTTCGCCGTACGGACGTGATCGTGCGGCCCGGGCCGGTGGTCGACCTGCATTCGAGCCTGCTGCCGATCGCTTTTCTCCTGGGTACCTGGCGAGGCGAGGGCGTCGGCGGCTACGAGGGGATGGACGGTTTCCGCTACGGCCAGGAGATCGTGTTTTCCAGCACCGGGCGTCCCGCCCTTTCCTACATGTCCCGGACCTGGTGGATCGGCGAGCCCCGGGACGGGCGCAGCGAGGGCAGTCCGCTGGCGACCGAGGTCGGTTTCTGGCGGGTGCAGCCCGGGGACGGTGACGGACCGCCCACGGTGGAGGTCATGCTCGCCCACCCCTTCGGCATCAGCGAGATCTACGTCGGGGACGTCGTCGGGACGCGGGTGGACCTGCGGTCCAACGTCGTGATCCGGACTGCCACCGCACGCCGGGTGGACCGTTCCCAGCGATTGTACGGTCTCGTTGCCGACGGTGACCTTGCCTACGCCATCGACATGGAAGCCGAGGGTAAACCGCTCCAGTCGCACCTGTCCGCCCGTCTGCAGCGGGTGCAGCCCACCGACTCGTCTTGACTCGTCTTGACGGGTAGGAAGCAACCCACCGACCGGGTACGGAACAGCCCACCGGCCGCCGGCCCGGCGTGACCGGGCTTGCGCAGGGGCCGGCTCCGTCCGGGGTCGCCAGCGGTTTCAGCCGCGCATCCGGGAGCCGGCTTCGGCGGCGATCCGGGCGCGCCAGGCCTTCTCCCGCTCAATGGCGCCGGTGAACCCGAGGGCGACCGCCGGATCGAAGTTCTCGTCCGAATAGGTGCGGGTGCAGCCGAGCACACGGTCGATCTCGTCGGCGGTGACTGCCGTCAGCGGGAGCTGGCCGGTGAGGTAGACGTCACCGGCCAGGTCCACCGAGAAGTGCACACCGTAGGTCTTCGCGTTGCGTCCCAGCAGGAACGCGTACGTGCCCGCCGGATTCTCGGCGGGTCTGCGCATGAAGAATGCCTCGATGAGCAGCGTGTGATCTCCCACCACCAGCCAGGTCATCGTCCGGAGTCTGTGCTCGCCCTCCAGGGTGACAAGGAACGATCCCTCGTCCACCCGCTCGTAGGGCAGGTCCATGTCGTCGAGGGCATCGTCGATCAGGCGGTCGATGCGTGCCCGTTCGGCGCTGTCGACAGGTAGTGACACCGGCTCCCACCTCCACCATGATCCTCGCGGATCGAACGGCTGGATCATTACCGTGGCCACCGGAGACTTCGAGGTCAGGCCAACAACGTCGAACGTACGGGTGTCAGGCCGTCGCCGGGACAATAACCGGTGTCGAAGCGTTACGGTAACCGGCGAGAACACCACGTGCTGTCGTGGACCAGCCGAACTCCATTGCCCGTGCGACCGCGCCGGCAGCCAGCCGCCGCCGGCGGCACGGTTGACCGACAACCTGGGCCAGGGCGTCCGCGTAGGCGGCCGGGTCGCGTTCTGCCACCAGGATGCCGGAGACGTCGTGGCGGACCGCTGTCCGTAATCCGCCGATCGCAGCCGCGATGACCGGCGTCCCGCACGCCTGGGCCTCCAGCGCGACCAGGCCGAAGCTCTCGCTGTGGCTGGGAACGACGACTGCGCTTGCGGCCCGGTACCAGTCGGCGAGTTCCGGCTGTGGCACCGGCGGCTGCAACCGGACGATGTCGGAGATACCGAGCTCGGCCGCGAGCTTCACCAGCGCGTCAGGGCGGTCCAGGCCGGATCCGCTGGGCCCGCCGACCACCGCGACGATCAGGCGGTCACGCAACGCCGGTTCACGCGCCAGCAGGTGCGCAGTGGCGTGCAGCAGCATGTCGGGCGCCTTCAGCGGCTGGATACGCCCCACGAAGAGCAACAGCAGCGCGTCCGGCGGAATACCGACGCGGCTGCGCGCCGCCGAGGTGTCGCCGGGACGGAACACCTCCAGGTCGACACCGGGCGCCACCACGTCGACCAGGTCGGGGTCGGCGTCGTAGAGATCGACCAGATGGCGCCGTTCGTCCTCGGTGGATGCGATCAGCCGGTTCGAGCCGTTGACGACTCCCTGCTCGCCCGTGATGCGATGCGGTGGATCAGGGCGGTCGCCGTCGGCGAGCGCGCTGTTCTTCACCTTCGCCAGGGTGTGGGCGGTGTGTACCAGTGGGACGGCCCACCTGCTCGCGACCGCGAGCCCAACCTGGCCGGAAAGCCAGTAGTGCGAGTGGATGACGTCGAACCAGCCGGGTTCGTGTGCGGCCTCGACCCGAAGCACGGCCGCGGTGAAGGCACACAGCCAGGCAGGAAGATCCTCCCGGCCGACGTCTTCGAACGGCCCGGCTGCGACATGGCGCACCGTGACTCCCGGCGCGAGCGTGACTGCCGGATGCACCTTGCTGCTGGTGGCCCGGGTGAAGATCTCCACTTCGGTGCCGAGCAGGGCCAGCTGCCGAGACAGCTCCACCACATACACGTTCATGCCGCCGGCATCGCCGGTGCCCGGCTGTTCCAGCGGCGACGTGTGCATCGACAGCATGGCGACCCGACGGGGGGAGCCCAACCGGACCCGACGCACCGACCACCTCCACACCGACCTGGACTCACAGACCACTGGACGGCCCGGTTCTGCGAACAACCGATCCGGGGGCTGCATGCCCGGACCCATCCGGCTGCACCCGCCTCGCCCCCATCAGCGCGGGGCGGCCGACCGCGGTCCGTCACCGGATGTCTCCATCTGGGTTTGCAGACCATGTTGTGCTGACATCACCGTCGGTCCGTCGTGGTCCCTCTCCCAGCGGGCACCCGGATTCATCCTGCCAGCGGGCGCGGCGGTGAGGCAGTTGCACGATAGGTGAGATTCACCGGATTTTTTTCGACCCCGGAGGTCGGCCAGGGGCCGCCGGTGCGCGGATGGCCGGACAGTCGGAGCGGGCATCATGGTTTTCCGCACCTGGCCGCAGGCCCTGGGGACCTGGTGCCCGACCGGCTCTGCGATCGTGAATGTGTGTCAGGTACTTCCCCCGCCCGCCGCCGCGAGCCGCGGCTGGCCGCGGGCCGCGCCAGAGCGCTGGGGCTTGCGACCCGCGGGACGACCGGTCCCAACCGCCTGCGCCGGGTCGATCGTTGGATCGTCGGGACGCAGGCAGCCCGGCTGCGCGCCGCCCCCAGCCCGCTTGTCGTCGATCTCGGTTACGGTTCGTCACCGGTCACCACGGTGGAGCTGTACGAGCGGCTCAGCCGCGTCCGGCCTGACGTTCGGGTCGTCGGGCTGGAGATCGACCGGGAGCGGGTGGCTGCGGCGGCCGCGCGTCCTCCGGGGCTGGCTTTTGCCCGCGGTGGCTTCGAGCTCGCCGGGCTGCGCCCGGTGTTCGTCCGTGCGATGAACGTGCTGCGCCAGTATGAGGAGGCGGCGGTCGGCCCGGCCTGGGCGGCGATGCTCGACCGGATCGTCGCCGGCGGCCTGCTGATCGAGGGCACCTGCGACGAGATCGGCCGGCGCGCCTGCTGGTTTGCCGTCGATCGCCCGCCCGGGACGTCCGAACGGCTCGGGATGTCCGGACGGCTTGAGGGGACCGGACGGCTCGGGACGTCCGGACGCCCGGAGACGACGCAACCGGAGCCCCGAAGCTGCACGCTCACCCTGGCCGCGCATCTGCCGAGTCTTGCGCGTCCGTCCGAACTGGCCGAACGGCTGCCCAAGTCGCTGATCTCCCGCAACGTTCCCGGTGAGGACGTGCACACGCTGCTGAGCGCGTTCGACGACGCCTGGAGCCGGACGGCGCCGCAGGCCGTGTTCGGACCGCGGCAACGCTGGGTCGCGGCTGTCGAGTCCCTGCGAGCGGACGGGTGGCCCGTACAGGGCACCCGTCCGCGATGGCGGCTGGGTGAGGTCACCTTCGCCTGGCCGCCGGTACGGGTGGACGCGGACGCCACCGCCACCGGCGGATGAGGCCCGGTGGCAGCCCGCGCTCAGACGCCCGGCCGCTGCGACGGGGCGATCTTGTCGAGGACGGCGAGGTCGTCGCCACGAGGCTGCCACTCGCCGGCCGCGACGTTCGCCCGGACCTGTTCCGCTGTCGTTGCTCCGGCAATCACGGACGCGACCGCCGGTTGCGCGGCCAGGCCGCCGAGCGCCACGTCCAGCAGCGAGCGACCGCGTTCACGGGCGAAGGTCTCCAAGATTTCGACCTGGTCGAACACCTCGTCGGTCAGCTCGTCCTGGCGTCCGGCCAACCGCGTCCCGTGCGGTGGTTGTTCGTCCCGGAAGTACTTGCCGGTGAGGATGCCGTTCGCGAGGGGAAAGTACGGCAGAATGCCGATGCCGTACTTCTGTGCGGCCGGGACGAGTTCGGCCTCGACACCGCGTTCCAGCAGGTTGTAATGGTTCTGAGCCGAAATGAAGCGTGTTGTACCGGACGCGCGCGCGGTCCACTCGGCGTCGGCGACCTGCCAGGCCGCGAGGTTCGACGAACCCACGTAGCGGACCTTGCCCTCGCGTACTATCTCGTCGAGAGCGGCCAGCGTCTCCTCGACCGGGGTGAACGCGTCCGGGCTGTGGAGCTGGAAAAGATCTATGTAGTCGGTCTGCAGCCGGCGAAGCGAACCTTCCACGGCTTTGCGGATGTACCGGCGCGAAGCACGGGCATTGAAGTCGGGTCCGTACACCCCACCCATGTCGTTACCGAACTTGGTGGCGAGGACCACCTCGTCGCGCCGGGACCGCAGGATATGGCCGAGCAGGGTCTCCGAACCACCCTTGTTGCCATATGTGTCCGCCGTGTCGAATAGGGTGATGCCGTTGTCGAGTGCTGCCGTGACGACGGCCCGGGTGCCCTCGAGGTCGACCCTTGAGCCGAAGTTGTTGCAGCCGAGACCGACGACGGATACCAGTAGGCCGGAAGATCCCAGTGGACGATATCTCATATCATCAGTACAACACGACATACCATGAACCCCGGACGTTAGGGTCCGGGGTTCATCGGGGTCCATGGTTGCCGGATCGGATCGGTGGCATCCGGTTGTTCTTCCCGAGTGGTGGCGAAGTTCCCACCGTGAGGCGGTATCGGCCGGGTATGCCGACCGGCATATGCGGTCAGCGGGTCAGTCGGACTGCGTGGCGTCGGTGGTGCCGTTGTCCTCGGCCCTGCTCTCGTCGGCGCCACCGGCGTCCTTCGGTGCGTGATCGGTCGACGGACGTGCGGCCCTGGTCCGGTTGACCGCGTTGCGGGTCCGGGTCACGGCCTCCTCGGTCGTCGGGCTGTGGCGAATGCTGGCGACGCGCTTCTCGCCGCGGTCGGCGAAGCTGTTGTAGAGCGAGCTTGCGCGTCCTTGCAGGTCGGAAAGCTGGGAACTCACCGACGAGGGCAGGGATGCCACGGCGGTCTGTACGTTGGCCGGAAACCTCTGGGCGTGGACGGAAATGTCGTTGACTCGGCTGGAAATCTTTTTGATCTCGTCGGCGTAGACGGTGGGAATACTCAGGATCTTCTCCACCGCGGCGTCCGCGGCGCCCACATAGGCGTACAGGGGCTTGCGGACCTCGGACAGCGGGACCTTGACGTCGGCCGTAACCTTGACGGTGTCGTCCGACTTGTCGGCGTTGGTTCGAATGGTGGCCATCGCTACCTCCAGTTTCGTGGCTATGACCCGATCGTCAGATGTCGCTTCGTTGTCACTTTGTTGATTTTGAGGCGTCATCTGTCCGGTCATGGACAGCGGCTTCGTCGGTAACCGCGGCTGTGCGTGTGGAGCGACCGGACGACGCGCGACCGGCCTTCGTGACAACATCTCCGCCGGCCTTGCCGGTCTCACCGGTGGTCGTTGTCGCCCGCGGACGCCGGGCCGCCGGTGTCCGCCTCGACGCGGCGCCGGACGCGCCAGGAGTCCGTGGGCCAGGCGCGGTCGCCGCTCGGGCGGCTGCGCTGGTCCTGCGGGTGGTTGCGGCCGGCTCCGTCTCGGTGGCCGTGGTTGAACTGGTCGCCGTGGTTGAACTGGTCACGGTCGGGCCCGTTGTCTGCGGGGCGCCTCCGGGTGGGTCCTCGCCCGCAGCGGCCCTCGGCCGGTCGGAGCCGGGATCCCTGACGGCGTCCGCGTCGGAACCTGACGCGGGTCCTGACGCGGATCCGTTGCGCCCCGGGTCGTCCGGCGGGGAGGTTCCGGCGCTCAGCCCGTATACGGCGTTCTCCTTCCGGAACGCGTCGTAGATCTCGACGATGACCTGCTTCTGCCGTTCGGTGAGAGCCGTGTCCGCGAGAATCGCGGCGGTCACGTCGCTGTCCGCCGACCGTTCGTCGAGAATGCCGGCCTGCACGTAAAGCACTTCCGCCGATATCCGGAGTGCCTTGGCAATCTGCTGTAGAATCTCCGCGGACGGCTTTCGTAGACCGCGCTCGATCTGGCTCAGATAGGGATTGCTGACCCCGGCCTGCCGGGCGAGCTGACGAACTGAGATCTGTGCGGCCTTGCGCTGATCCCTGATGAAGTCTCCGAGATCGCGTACATTCAGGGGCGGCACGTTCAGTGTCGGCCTCCTCTCGTCCAAGGCGCGTCCTGTGCGCCCGGTGAACCATGTTCACGGTCGCGAGGCTCGCGACATCGCCGAACCGGTCGTTCGCAGCGTACGTCCGGATGCTAGCTACGGCAAGCGCTCGGCAAGCAGCCTGGAGTGGTCGGGGCCCCTTTGTCCCCGCCCCGACGGACACGCTCGGTTCAGGCTGCCCGAACGCGCACAGGTATGCCAGCGCAGGAAGCCGAGGTCGTATTCCGGGCATTCCGGCCGGGCCGCATCGCGGTGGCCTGCAGCCCGGTGGCCACGAGCCGTCGATCAGCGTGTCGCGTGCGCGAGCCACTCGCGCTGCGTCGCAAGCGCCGACTCGGTCTCGGTCACCTCGTCCGCACGTCCGTGGGCACGGGCACGTTCCAGTCTTGCCTCCAGCTTGGCGACCGACTCCCGTAGCGTCGTCACGAACGGGGATTCGGCCGTCTCCTGCCGGCGCCACCGGGAATCCGCCGCAGACCGGATGCGGTCACCGGCAGCGGACAGCCGCCGTTCGAGGTCGCTGACGGCGTCCCGCGGCACCTTCCCGATGAGATCCCACTGTTCTTCGATCTGTCGCAGCCTGCGCAGCGCCTGGTCGGATCGGGCGGGATCGAGCGCGGCGGCCTCGGCAAGCAGCCGCTCCTTGGCTGCCTGATTCACCCGCAGATGCGCGTCCCGTTCGGCGTTGGCGGCGTTGCGCCGGGCGAAGAACGTGTCCTGCGCGGATCGGAAGCGAACCCACAGCGCATCCTCGACGTCCTTGGGTGCGCGTCCGGCCGACTTCCACTGGTTCATCAGTGCCCGGTACTGAGCGCTGGTGGCCGGCCACTCGCTGGACTCGACAAGAGCCTCGGCCTCGGCCACGATCGCTTCCTTGCGCTGCCTGGACTCGGTCCGTTGCTGGTCGAGCGCGGCGAAGTGGGCGCTGCGGCGCCGGTTGAACTCCTCGCGTGCGGCAGCGATCCTCTTCCACAGGTCGGTGTCGGTGCGGCGATCCACTCCCGTGATCGTCCGGAACTCGACCGTGATCGAACGGAACCGCTCCCCGACGGCCTTCCAGTCGGAGCTGTGGGCGAGGTGTTCGCCCTCGGCGACGAGTGCCTTCTTCGCCTCCACCGCGTCGGCGGCCCGCCGGGCGCGCTCGGCCTCGCGCTGCGCGGCGCGTTCGCCGACCGCCTCCAGCACGGACTGCAACCGTCTGGTGACCGGATCCAGATCGCCCACCACCGCCGCGGTGTCGAGGGACACCAGCAACCGGTGTGCGCTTGAGGCAAGATCCGTAGGGTCGGCACTGGGGACGGTCAGCCGTTGTTCCAGCAGCGCGACTTCGGCGGTCAGGTCGTCATAACGCCGGGCAAAGTGCGCAAGGCCCTCTGCGGGAGAACCTGCCCGCCAGGAGCCGACGGGGCGTTCACCCGCGGGCGTGCGTACATACACGGTGCCGTCGTCGCCGACGCGCCCCCATTCGGAGCTGTTGCGTTCGCTCATCATGGTCCCGAAGATAGGCATCAGGTCAATTGTCATTCTTGCAGGGATCGCGCGGATGAGGCACATTCTGCTGGCCGTCCGTAGGTCGAGGCGCTGCTGTCGGACATGGGACGTCGGACGTCGGACATCGGGCCCGCGAGTCCGTGACCCGGCATGCCCACTCCGCGCCGGGAGCATGATCGCATATCCTGCGGCCCGCTGGCCGCTTCGGTGCCGTCGGCGCTCTGTCGGCTCCTGTTCCGCTCTGTTCCGCCTTGTTCCTCTGTTCTGCGTTCCTCTGTTCTGCCGTGTTCGGCTCCTGTTCCGCCCGGTCGGCAGGGCGGTCCAGGGCCTGGCCGGGACCGGCCGCCGGGTTACCGGCGCCCCGCTTTCCCAGCGTCCGGTCGTGGACGCCGCCCGGACGACTGAACTTCCCTGCCGGGTCCCGGCGCCCGGCCACGGCGCCCGGCCACGGCGTCCGGGTGCTCTCCGCGCTGTTTTCGGTGCTGTTTCCGGCGGTGGCCAGGCGCTTCTTCGAGGCTTGTCGTCGACCCGACCGGAATCGCTGCCGGCGGATTTCCCGATGTGCGTTCCCCAACATTGTCAGAAATACGACAGCAGGGTTCCGGTCGTCAATCTTGTTCCTGCTGCCCTCCCATGAACGGACAGTCGTGTGTGTGGTCGTGGCGACATGCCCCGGTCGTATACAAGTGTTCGCCAAACCGCCAGGATTTCAGCCGTGTACCGAACAGATGAGACCCGCCCGGGGACGCCGGCACAGGGGCCTGCCCGTGGTTGCGCTCGTGGGCGGTCGGCGACCGGCAAGCTTCGTCCCTCGTGGTGTGTCTCGCAGCTCACGGCGGCGTCGACGCATGGGGCGCCTGGCGTCGACGGTGTCCGTGGCCGGGTCCGACCGGCAACCTCGGCGGCCCTGCGACTCGCGAGCCTGCGAATTACATTTCCATTGTCGGCTCTCGCCTCCATGATGCCGGGCGCGCCAAGTACCGCGAAATCGACTGTGTTCGTTCCGCTCCGGTGTCGGCCGCTCGCCGGAATCACCGGCGGCGCCGACACCAAGACCGGCACCAAAACCGGCGGCGGCGTCGGGGCATAAGAGCCTGAAAGGAAGAAACTTGATCCGAATTCCGCCGGCGACGCGGTTCGCCGTTGCCGCCGCCGTGTTCACGATTACCGCGTGTGGGGTGGGTGGTTCGAACAGCCCGTCGTCGAAATCCAGCCTCCGCCCGCCGGCCCGGCCGGCCACCGTTGCCGTGGACGATGCGAACGGGGCCACGGCATCGATCCAGTGCGCGACGAAGGTCAAGGCGCTGCGGATGATCGTGAGTGGTCCGCTCGCCGACACCGCCAGGGCCGGCAAGGTTCGCATGGAAAAGGCCCATCCCGGCCTGACCGTCGAAATCACGTCCACCGCGACCACCTATTCCCAGATCGTCCAGCAGATCGGCGCCGATGCGTCCATCGGGCACAGTACGGACCTCGCGGTGGCCGGGCTCGATCTGCTGGCCACCTTCGTCCAGCAGCTCGACGCCCAGGAGCTGTCGCCGCGGTCGCTGCGCGCGTCCTACGACCAGCGGTTCGCCGCGCTGGGCAAGGTGGGCAGCCAGCTGTTCGTCGTCCCGCAGCAGGTGTCCGTACCCGTCCTGCTCTACAACGCCGAGATGCTTGCCCAGGCCGGGGTGGACCCGGCGTCGCTGAAGAGCACCACCGGTGTGCTCGCAGCCGCCGAGAAGATCAAGAAGGTTCTTCCCGGCGTCCAGCCGATCGACCTGCCAACCGGGGACCAGTTCGGACAGTGGTTCTTCAACACCATCGCCGGGTCGAAGGGCGCGAACATTCAGAATGCCGGGGGACGGCCGGACTTCACCAGCGCCGCGGCGCGCGAGGCCGCGAGCTTCCTGGCCAGGGTCGGTAGTTACGGGCCACAGTCGAACACACCGGCTGACGCCATGGTCCGCTTCGGTTTCAGCAGGCAGTCCGCGATCGTGGGCGCGAGCATCAGCTCGGTTGTGCCGGGGCTGCAGGCCATTGAGCGCCGGAGCAAGGGCATGTTCCCGCTCGGTGTGGCGCCGATCCCCGTTCTGCCGGGCGGTACGCAGCATCCGGTGGTCGGCGGAAACGGTCTCGTGGTGCTGGCCACCGACCGCTGCCAGAACGAGATGGCCACCGAACTGATGATGTCGTTGCTTGCTCCGGACGTGGTCGCCGCGGGCGTGAAGGCGCTGAGCTACCTGCCGGTCGACACCGAGGCCGCGAACCAGCTCGTGGCGTTGTACAGACAGTATCCACAGGTCGTATCCTTCAACGCTCTGGTCGATTCGCTCGCCCGCGCGCCGTACTGGTCCGGGCCGCGAGGTGGTGAAGTGCCGATCCTCGCGTCCGAGGCGGTCGCGAGGATCATGCTGGGTGCGGACCCGGTGTCCACGCTGACCGAGCTGCAGAGCCAGGCGGAGACGCTTGTCATGTAACCGACGGTTACTGTTCGCCAGGGCGCACTCCTCTCTTTTCGTTTCTTTTCGTATCCATTCCGTTGCTAAACGGAGGGCGTAAGCGAGGAGTGGGCGCCCTGGGACGCTCCGTGTGATCTCGTTGTGGTCCGCCTCTCGCATGGCTCGCAACTGGCGGTAGTATCAAGGCACGATCTTGCTTGACAGCAAGCAGATGAGCAGTCAATGGCTTGTGCGTGATTTCTCGTGGTGCATTCGTGGTCATGTTGTGAACACCCGTGCAATCGGTGCCAAAGGGCGCGCGCTGTTGTCCTTCTGTGGTCTTTGCGCACGCATCGCTTCCTGTTTGTCACTGTGTCGCGAAGATGTCACCACATAGCGTCGTTAGCTGCTTACCAGATGCGACTCGAAGGAGGCAGATGATGTCGACCGATGGTGCCGGCGCCTGCGCTCACCCGCTCGCGTTCGTCCGGGCGCAGCGTGGCTGGTCCTACCAGCGGTTGGCCCGAGTGGTGGCGCGCCGTGCGCGCGACCTGGGCGTGGCCAACATGGCGGCGGAACGTCAGAAGGTCTGGCGGTGGGAACACCGGGGCGTCGTGCCTGATCGTGTCTCCCAACTCGCCCTCGCCGCCGAGTTGGGGGTTTCGGCCGAGAAGGTCGAGTCCAATCCCTGGCCCGCGTGGCTTCCGACCGGTGACGTCGTACGTACCGACTACCCGTGGAACGGCGCGGGCAGCGTGACTTCCATGATCGATGTTGTCGAGGGTGCCCTCACCGACCGTCGAGGGTTTCTCACCATCACCGGAGCAGGCGTGGCGAGCCTGGCCAACGAGTGGCTCAGCCTGGAGCCCACCCGCCTCGTCGCCGCGCTGGACGGCGGGCGGGTGGACGAACAGATAGTCCACCGCATCGAGCACAACATCCCGGGATTACGGCTGATGGACGACCGGCTTGGCGGGGAGGGTGTCCGGCGGCTTGTGGACGCTGAGCTCCGGGTGGTGGCCGAGCTGCTCGCCAGGGGTTCGTACACGGAAAAGATCGGTGCGAGCCTCCAGCTACTCGCCGCCGAGCTCGCCCGAGTCGCCGGTTGGGCGTCGTTCGATGCTGGTTATCATACGAGCGCGCAGCGTTACTGGATCGCGGCCCTGCACGCCGCTCACGCTGCCGGAGACCGGCTGGTCGGTGCGAACATCATGAAGAACATGTCGCTGCAGTGCGTCGACTTCGCCCGTCCGGGGGAGGCCGTCGAACTGGCGGAAGCGGCCGTAGCGAGCAGCGGTGGCATCAGCGGACGAGCTGGCGCGATGTTCCAGATGAGGCTGGCACGGGCGTATGCGGCTCTGGGGAATTCGGCTGGATGCTTCCGGGCGCTTGCCCGGGCCGAAGCGGCCTTCGACCGGTCCACCCCGCAGGATCCGGCCTGGGCGAACATTTTCGATGAAGGATTCTACACAGCCCAGCTTGGGATCTGCTACATCGATCTCGGTCGTCTGCCGCAGGCGGACCGGTGGCTGGGTCGCTCCCTCGAGGTGCACCCGGTCGCCCGCGCCCGTGACCACGCCACATACCTGCTCCGCCGCGCGGCTGTTCAGATCGATCTGGGCAACCTCGACCACGGGTGCGCGCTCGCCCGCGAGGCGGTGCCGTTCCTGGAAGCCACCCGTTCGCAGCGAAACGCGCGTCGGGCGGAAGAGGTTCGGCGCTCCCTGCGCCGACACGCGTCGGATCCGGAGGTCCGCGAAGTGGATCAGCTTCTCGCCCGTCCCGCCTGAATTTGCCCGTCCTACCCGCATGACGGTCGCCCCCCAGCTGAACCGGCCGCGGCGGCGATGGACGGGGACGACGAACTGGTCAGGTCAGCCGACGAGACGGCCGGCCGGGCGGGCCGGTTGCTCAGGCCCGCTCGCCGGCTCCACGGACGCCGCGACCTCGCCCGCTTCCGGATCGACGATGACCAGGGCGGTTTCGTCGGTCACGGTACGTTTCACGACCGCGAGCGCGATCGGACCGAGTTCCGTGTGTACGACCGATGTGCCCACGAACCCGACCGTCCGGCCACTGCTGCTCACCGGTGCGCCTCGGGTGACCGTCGTGCCGTCCAGATGCAGCAGGACCATGCGTCGTGGCGGGCGTCCCAGGTTGTGGACGCGGGCGACGGTCTCCTGACCGCGGTAACAGCCCTTGTCGAGGTGGACGGTGGTGGTCAGCCAGCCGACCTCGTGCGGAATCGTCCGATGGTCCGTCTCCGAGCCCAGGCGGGGCCGGCGGTCGGCGACTCGCATCGCCTCGAACGCGCCGATACCGGCGAGGGAGGCACCCGCGGAGATGAGCCGTTCGACCGTCCCGCCCAGCGTCCACCGTGGTGTGAGCAGGTCGACACCACTGGGCATCGCCCGGACGAGTATCCCGTACCTGTCCGGACTCTCGTGGTTGGTCACAGGGTGGCTGGCCACGGCCGGCGGTGCGGCGTCCGGCCGGACGACCGTCCGGGCGAGTGGATACTGTCCCTGCGCCAGCAGGTCGCCGTCGTAGCTCACGGTCACACTCTGTCCGGCGGGTCGGTGGAGCGGGGGGTCGAGCAGTGCGAGCGCGCTGTTCACGACGTCCACGGCGTCCGGGCCGATCACCGACAGCACTGCGTAGTCGGCACCGACGTCGACCGGCTCGACCCGCAGCAGGAAACGCATTGACTCCAGGTAGGCGAGCAACGCGGCGCTGGTACCCGGCTCGACGTCGAGCCAGGTGGCCGTTCCATCGTCGGCGATCATCAGATGATGTTCGACATGGCCGTGCGGGGAGAGCACCAGCGCCTCGCTGCCTCGCATGGCCGGCATCGCGGCGAGATGCTGGGAGGTGATGCTGTGCAGCCAGGACAGCCGGTCCGGACCGGTGATACGCAGCATCCCGCGGTGCGAGCGGTCGACGACCGCTGCGCCGCGCTCGCAGGCGCGTTGTTCGCGTAGCGGGTCCCCGTAGTGGTCGGCAACCCCCAGGTCGGGTTCGGTGGCGGGCACGGCGCCGGCGACGGCCAGTAGCGGTGAGCGGTAACGGGGGCCGTCGCCCGGGTCGCCGGGCACGAGCGGCTGGGCACCGGTTGCGGGCGTGGCGGTGGAATCGGCGGTCATGGACTGTTCAACCAGAACCCGGGTCCGTACAGTTCCCGCACCGGCCGGCAAGTGCGACGTGGCTGACGTCAACGGAAAAGCCGAGGTCGTCCCGCAGCCGGGTGACCAGGTCGGCCAGTACGTCTGAAGGGATCTCCTGTACCTTGCCGCAGCTTCCACAGACCAGATGGACGTGTTCGGCGAGGCTGGCAGCGTGATAGGTCGGCGCACCGTGACCGAGGTGGGCGTGCGAGACAAGCTCGAGTTCCTCGAGAAGGTCCAGGGTGCGGTACACCGTTGAGATGTTGACCCCGCCCGCGGTGCGGCGGACCTCTGTGACGATCTCCTCGGGGGTGGCATGGCCGAGCCGGGCGACTGCTTCGAGGACCAGTTGGCGTTGCGGTGTGAGACGGTAGCCCCGGGAACGCAGCTGCGTCTGCCAGTTACCCTCTACCGACCCGGAGACCTGGGCCTCTGGCAGTGCGCCAGAGGCATGATCACACCGCCTTTGGCCCTCCCGGCCACCCGTGACGTCCACCGCCATGGGAACAGTCTAGGGTCTGTTCGGTAGATCTTCGATCGCGCCGACGGTGCCCCTCTGCGCTGCTGCCGTGACTGCCCGAACCCCAGGATCGATCGTTGCGCATCCGTCATTTCGCGCCGTACGGGACCCGCTTGGAACGCCCTGGTGCCTGGTGGGGAAAAGCGGTTGCCGAGTCCGCCTGGCCCATCGTAGCGTTGTCCGTACACGGGAAGGGAGGTGGTCTAGTTTTGTGTGATAAACGGACTCGTGAGGTGACTGTCCGCTAGCCGGTCTCGTGGTCCTCACCCTGCCGGGTGACCTGCGGGCACCGGCACCGGCGAGAACCAGACAGGCACCGGACCTCCGGGCGTCGTCGCTGGTCCCGACGGCCCGTCGTCCCTTCCGTGGACGATGGAAGCGCCCGGAGGTCTCTTTTTGACATGGTCGATCCGGTCTGGTTCATCCGGACCAGTTGATCGGGGCCGGGTGTACCGGCATGCAGCGGTGAAGGACTGCACGTTCAGGTCGAATCGGCTCCGAAGGCGTCCCGGGTGAGTCCGCCACGCCCGATCCAGCCGCATCGGGCGGGTGGGTTACGGCAGGATCGAAGTCATGCCGACGCTCGTTCTGCTCCGCCACGGCGAGAGCACGTGGAACCGAGAAAACCTGTTCACCGGCTGGGTGGATGTCGATCTTTCCGAAAAAGGCCTCAAGGAGGCGACCCGCGGCGGTGAGCTGCTTCGCGACGCGGGTGTGCTGCCGGACGTGGTGCACACGTCGCTGTTGCTGCGGGCGATCCGCACCGCCTGGATCGCGCTCGACGCGGCCGGACGGACATGGATCCCTGTGCACCGCTCCTGGCGCCTGAACGAACGGCACTACGGCGGCCTGCAGGGGCTCAACAAGGCCGAGACACTCGCCGAGTACGGCGAGGAGAAGTTCATGCTGTGGCGCCGTTCCTATGACACGCCACCGCCGCCCATCGGGTCCGGTCAGGTCAGTGGTGTGGACGAGCGCTACGCCGACCTGCCGCCGGATGTCATCCCGACGACCGAGTGCCTCAAGGACGTGGTGGTCCGGATGCTGCCGTACTGGTATGACGCGATCGTGCCGGATCTGCGGCGCGGGAAGGTCGTGCTCGTCGCAGCCCACGGCAACTCGCTGCGCGCGCTGGTCAAACATCTGGACGGGATCAGCGACAGCGACATCGCCGGCCTGAACATCCCCACCGGCATCCCGCTGCGTTACGAGCTGGACGACGATCTGCGTGTGGTGAGTTCGGCATATCTGGATCCGGAGGAGGCGGCAAGGGCCGCAGCCGCCGTGGCCGCACAAGGTAAGAAGTAGCGGACGCCAGGTAAGAAGACGCCAGGTAAGAAGGCAGTGGACGTAAGAAGAAGGTAGCGGACGCTGTGAGCGTGGACATGCCGCCGGGTGCCGGTCGGCATGTCCGGTTGGCTTCTCGGGCCTGCCGGGCTCCCCGGGCCCGCCGCCGTGGGCTCGCTTCCTCTGTTCGGTGAGCCTCCCGGGTGCCTTGGGTTCGGTGACTGCCTTGGGTTCGGCGACGAGGACGCCTGCTGCCTGCTCGTCCGGCGCCGTGCGTCGCGGCGTCACGTAGGTCACGTAGGCCGCGGCGTCACGTAGGTCACGGCGTCCGCGGAGCCCGATGTGGCTACCTGGTCAGAATCTTTTCCCGGTGACAAGGTAGATCACCCGGTGGGCGACCGACACGGCGTGGTCGGCGTAACGCTCGTAGTAGCGACCGCACAGGGTGATGTCGATCGCAGCCTCCATGCCGTGGGTCCATTCCGTTTCCAACAGCACGTGGAAGAGCTTGCGGTGCAGGGCGTCCATGGTGTCGTCGTCGCTTTCCAGCTCCTTGGCCAAAGCGGCGTCGTGGCCCGCGATGACCGACCCTGCCTTGGCGACGATGCGCTGCGCGACCTGGCCCATCTCCAGCAGGGTCGAGTGCAGCTCCGGCGGGACGGCGCGTCCGGGATAGCGCCGGCGGGCCACCTTGGCGACGTGCAGAGCGAGATCACCCATGCGTTCGAGGTCGGCCACGATGCGAAGCGTCGTGACCATCGTCCGCAGGTCGGTGGCGACCGGCTGCTGGCGCGCCATGATATCGAAGGATCTTTCCTCGATTTCGTTGCGCAGCAGATCCACGGTCTCATCGGCCGTGATCACGCCCTCGGCGAGTTGCAGATCGGCGTCGAGAAGCGCAGTTGTCGCTCGCGCCATTGCTGAGGCGACCAGGTTGGTCATCTCGACGAGTGAGGAGTTAATGCTCTCGAGCTCGTCGTGGAAGGCATCCCGCACGGACGGCTCCTTCGTGTGTGTAGCGGTTGTCAGCCCATCGGATCACAACAGGGCAGGTTGGGGATGGCCGAAGGCGGCGCGATCGTGTTTTTTCGCGCTGCCGCAGGTCCAGGTCGCTTGGAGCGCGACCACGCATGTGCCGGCTCCCGGCACTGCGAGCCGGCGTCGGCTGCCCGGAAGGAAGCTGCCGCTCGGGCTTTCGACGCGTCATGAGGTGGTTATGAGGTGAGGGCGAACAGCGATTGCTCCTGTACATACGACCCCGAACGCCGCGCATACCCTGCCGCGATCAACGATGGTCGGCGGTGCTCGCCCTCCGGTGAACAGTCTCTGTTGGCCGGATGAACTCCTGACGACTATCGGCATTGGTCAGGTTGATACACCCTCAGACTGCTGCCAGCCACCTACCATTCGGCCGTGGGCGAGGCTGCGGGTGAGGATGTGGGCGAGCGGGAATCCGGCTTCGGAGTCCGCCCGGATTCCTCCGGGCCGGGGTTGCACGCCGACGGGGAGCGCTCCGCGACCCGTTCCGGTCCGGCATCCTCGGGTCCGGTCCCGCCGGGTCCGGTCCCGCCGGGTCCGGTCCTGCCGGGTCCGGTCCTGCCGGGTCGGGGTGCGTCCGCAACCCGGACGGGCGACAGTACGGTTGTGTCCCCGCGGCAGCGGATCCGCGATGTCGCGGCCGCGAACCCGCCGACTGCCGCCCACGCGGCGCTGCCCTCGCGCCTTATCCGGCGCCTCGTCGACGGACTCCCGTCCGGGCTGGTCGTCCTGGACGCCGACGGCGTGGTGGTGCTGGCCAACCCGGCAGCCCGCGCCATGGGGGTGATCGTCGACGGCCGCCTGGGCCTGGCCGAGCTCAGCGACCTGGCCGGTCGGACGCGCGGGGACGGCGTCGACCATGACCAGCAGCTCGACCTGCCGCCTCGCCCCGAGCCGCCGCTGACCCGCCCCCGCCCCGATCAGCAGGCGTTCGCCGTGCGGGCCCGCACCTCGCGGCTGGGCCCGGACGGCCACGTCGCCGTGATCATCGACGATCTCACCGAGGCTCGCCGGGTGGAGGCGGTCCGCCGTGACTTCGTGGCGAACGTCAGCCACGAGCTCAAGACCCCGGTCGGTGCGCTGCACCTACTTGCCGAAGCTGTTGCCGCGGCCAGCAACGATCCGGTGGCCGTCCGGCGGTTCGCCTCCCGGATGACGCACGAGTCCTCCCGGCTGGTGCGCCTCGTCCAGGAGATCATTGATCTGTCCCGGCTGCAGGGCGCGGACCCGAGGCCGGATCCCCGGCCGGTACAGGTGTCGGTGGTGCTGACCGAGGCGTTGGACCGCACCCGGCTGACCGCCTCGGCCCGCGAGATCACCGTCGCGGTGATCGGTGACAGCGACTTCGTGGTCAGCGGGGACGAGGGGCAGCTCGTCACCGCGCTGGCGAATCTTGTGGACAACGCGGTCAACTACTCCCCGCCGGGGACCCGGGTTGTCGTCGGTGTCCGGCGCTCCGGCGACACCGTGGAGCTCTCGGTTGCCGACGAGGGCATCGGGATCGCCGAGAAGGACCTGGAGCGGGTGTTCGAGCGCTTCTACCGGGCCGACCCGGCGCGGTCCCGTGCGACCGGCGGTACCGGCGGTACCGGGCTGGGCCTGGCGATTGTGAAGCACGTCGCGACGAACCACGGGGGAAGCGTGGGCGTGTGGAGTTCCGAGGGCGCCGGATCGACTTTCACGATCAGGTTGCCTCTGCTGCTGGCCGACGCCGACGTCGAGCGCGGATATGACAACGATGACGAAGGAGTGTGACGCGTGACCCGCCTGCTGGTCGTGGAGGACGAGGAGTCGTTCTCGGACGCGTTGTCGTTCATGCTGGAACGGGAGGGGTTCGACGTCGCGGTGGCCGCTGACGGGCCGACCGCGTTGGCCGAGTTCGAGCGGCACGGTGCTGATCTCGTGCTGCTGGACCTGATGCTGCCGGGCCTGTCCGGGACGGAGGTCTGCCGGGCTCTGCGTCAGCGGTCGACCGTTCCAGTGATCATGTTAACGGCTCGCGACAGCGAGATAGACAAGGTCGTCGGTCTGGAACTCGGTGCGGACGACTACGTGACCAAGCCGTTCTCCGCCCGTGAGCTGGTCGCCCGTATCCGCGCGGTGCTGCGTCGCCGCGGTGAGATCGAGGAACGCGTCACGGCGACGCTGGAGGCCGGTCCGGTGCGCATGGACGTCGAACGCCATGTCGTCACCGTCGACGGAACCTCCGTGCCGCTTCCCCTGAAGGAGTTCGAGCTGCTGGAGATGTTCCTGCGCAACGCCGGCCGGGTCCTCACCCGCGGCCAGCTGATCGACCGCGTCTGGGGGGCGGACTACGTCGGGGACACCAAGACGCTCGACGTCCACGTCAAGCGCCTGCGTACCAAGATCGAGGACGAGCCCGGCAGCCCGCGCCACCTGGTGACCGTCCGAGGTCTGGGATACAAGTTCGAGCCCTGATGCTCGTGGTCTGCTCAGCACCACAACTGTGATTTTTTCGCCATGATTATGATCTTTCGATCGATGTTCCGGCCTGACGCCGGCGATCACTGTATAGCTTGGTCGGGTGAAGGATCTGTCCGGCCGGGTCGCGGTGAGTGCCTGATCGCTGTCATAGTTGTTCGCCGGACGCCGGTGTCGACCTGTCGCAGCCGGCTTGATGCACGACCGACCGGGAGTGGATGCGTGAAGCTTGGCCATGGGATGACGGCGACGCTCGTTTCCCGTTTTTTGTCTAATTATACTAATTATACTAATTATACTAATTTGACTTATTTGACTGATTTTTACGGTTCGCTTGTAGTCGCGCGCGTGGACAGTTCGTGCGTCCGATGTCACTGAAGCCCGCCGTCGGGACTTCTGCTGTCGGGGCCCCCGTCGGCGGCCGGCCCGGGATCGGTGAACCGCCTGCGACGCAGGCGGACCTGACCCGTTCCGACGGCCGTCGGGAGCCCCTGACCCATCAGGTCGTCGGTCATGTCGCCGTTGCGCCCGCGACCGGCCGGATGCGCCTCGGTGTGATCGACATCGGGTCGAACACCGTGCACCTGCTGGTGGTGGACGCCCATGTCGGCGGCCAGCCGCTGCCGGCTGCCAGCGTGAAGGTTCCACTCAGGCTTGTCGAGCTTCTCGACGGCGACGGAGCACTCTCCGCCGAAGGTGAGCGGATCCTGACCGAATGCATCATCCAGATGAGCGTACGTGCCGACGAACTCGGCGTGGACGATCTTGTAGCGTTCGCCACCTCGGCGTTGCGGGACGCCGCCAACAGCGAGGCCGTCCTGGCCCGGCTGCGGACCGCCAGC
Source organism: Protofrankia symbiont of Coriaria ruscifolia (assembly GCF_900634745.1). NCBI lineage: Bacteria > Bacillati > Actinomycetota > Actinomycetes > Frankiales > Frankiaceae > Protofrankia > Protofrankia symbiont of Coriaria ruscifolia. The sequence goes on along the minus strand of NZ_CAAAFR010000184.1, from coordinate 91,990 downwards.
GGCGTCGCCCTCGACGTCCTGCCGGGGCAGGACGAAGCCCGGCTGACTTTCCTGGCGGTGCGGCGCTGGTTCGGCTGGAGCGCCGGGCACCTGCTTGCGCTCGACATCGGAGGCGGATCCCTGGAGATCGCGGCCGGGATGCACGAGGACCCGGACGTCGTGTCCTCCCTGCCACTGGGGGCGAGCCGGCTCAACCGTGACTGGTTCGCCAACGACCCGCCGAAGCGGTCCGAGGTCACGGCCCTGCGGCGGTACGTCCGGGCGCAGATCGCCCCGGTCGTCTCCAAGCTGTACGTGGTCGGCGAGCCCACCCGGGCGGTGGCGACGTCGAAGACCTTCCGCTCCCTGGCCCGCATCGCCGGCGCCGAACCCTACAGCCGCGGCCCATATGTCCGCCGGGTCCTGCGCCGGGACGCGCTGCGCGAGATATCCACGCGACTGTGCAAGATGTCCGCCGCCGAACGATGTGATCTGCCGGGGGTGTCGGCTGATCGCGCGGGCCAGCTGGCCGCCGGGTCCGTGGTCGCCTCCGAAGCCCTCGACCTGCTGAACCTGGACGAGGTCGAGATCTGCCCGTGGGCGCTTCGGGAAGGCATCATTTTGCGCAGGCTGGACTGGTTGACCTCCGCGTGACCCCGGCCGGTTCGCGCGGGGCGCCGGCCTGCGCGCTCAGGCACTACTCTGGAAGGATGTCCGAGGCGCCGACCCCAGCGCCGCGGCTCGGGGATGCCGAGGTCGCGGACAGCCGTGGCCCAGGTTTGCGGCAGCCGACAGCGGATTTTGCTGTTTCGCCCCGTGGCACCGCATACCCGACCTTGCTCACACCTCGTGGAAGCGGGCGGATCATCGCGCAGGTTCCTTCAGCCAAGATTGCATTGTCGACCGCGTCGACGTATCCGGAGTCGACGGCGGCGGCCTTTGAGATGGCTGCCCGGCTCGGCTATGACGGTGTCGAAATCATGGTGTGGACGGACCCGGTGAGTCAGGATCCCGAGGCTCTGCGGCGGCTTGTCGATTATCACGGCATTCCGATTTTGGCCATCCATTCCCCGTGCCTGCTGCTCACCCAGCGTGTGTGGGGGGTCGAACCGTGGGCGAAGTTGCAACGGGCCCGCACCGTTGCGGAGACGCTGCATGCACCGACCGTGGTCGTTCACCCACCGTTTCGTTGGCAGCGTGACTATGCCCGCGATTTCGTCGAGGGCATCGAAAGGATGGCGGGCGAGACGGCCGTCCGCTTCGCGGTCGAGAACATGTTCCCGTTGCGTGCCCGCGGGCGGGAGGTTTCCGCGTACGCGCCGGCCTGGTCACCCGTGGGTGACGACTACCGGCATGTCACCCTGGACCTGTCGCACACGAGCGTGTCGCGCTCCGACGCGCTCGCCATGGCCGACGAGCTGGGCGAGCGACTGGTCCACGTGCACATGGCTGACGGGGTCGGGCTGGCCAAGGACGAGCACCTCGTGCCGGGACGCGGCAACCAGCCGTGCGCCGACCTGCTGGAACGGCTCGCGGCCCGGGGTTTCGACGGGACGGTGGTTGTGGAGATCAACACCCGGCGGGCGGAGTCCCGGGCGCAGCGGGAGGCCGATCTCGCCGAGGCCCTGGCTTTCACCCGGCTCAATCTCGCGGCGGCCCCGGCGGCTGCGGGCGGTCGCGCACCCTGAGCCACGGCCGGGGGCCACGGCCGGGTCGGTTGACAACACCGGCGAACTACCGCAGGTGAATAGAGGCGAATAGCTGTATGCCTCCTGCGTGATGGTGTCACCATGCAGCAGTGAGCACCAGGTCACTTTTCGATCCGCTGGTGGATGCTTATGACGCCGCGCGGCCGTCCTATCCTGATCGGCTGTTCAAGGATCTGGAATGGCTGGCCGGACGTGAGCTGGCCGGCGCGGACATCCTCGAGGTCGGCGCGGGGACCGGCATAGCCACCCGCGCCCTGCTCGTGCGGGGTGCCCGGGTGATCCCGGTGGACCACAGTTCGGGGATGCTCGGCCGGCTGCGGGAACGCACCCCCGGGATCGCCGCGGTACGCGCCGACGGTGAGGCCCTGCCGTTCTCCGACGCCGTGGCGGGCCTTGTCTGCTACGCCCAGGCGTGGCACTGGGTGCGGGTGCCGGTGGCCGCGGCCGAGGCGGCGCGGGTGCTGCGTCCCGGCGGTGCGCTCGCGCTCTGGTGGAACGACGTCGACGGCGAGGATCTACGCTGGTGGGAGCGTCAACAGCAGCGGCTGGAGGCGATGAGTCCCGGTTACCGGCGCGCCTACCGGACCCGCCCCTGGTCGGACGAGCTGCGCTGGACGGGCCTGTTCACCGAGGTCGTGACGGTGTCCGGCCGCTGGAGCCGGACGCTCCCGCTGGACAGGTATGAGCTGTGGCTGCGCTCGAAGTCGTACGTCCAGGCGATCGGAGATCGGCTGGAGGACTTCCTGGACGCCGAGCGGCGCTCGCTACTGAAGGTTTTCCCCGACGGTATGGTCACTGAGCCGTTTCACACGGTGTTGGTCGTGGCCCGCCTTCCCCCGAATAGTCGCTCCGCGACGATTCGGGGACCCCTGGCGGATGGGCTGGCCGCTGGGGTTGGCTTACCGATCATCCAGTGATGATCGGTAAGGAAAAGGACCGGAGCGAGTTGGGGGCTTCGCCATGATGCTGAAGGTGACCAGTCACGGGAAAAGATATGGATCCGCTGCTGTCACAACAGCACCGGATCCACATCCTTTGGGCCTGGCCGGGGAGATGGGTCGGCTGGGATGAGGTCTGGCCGGGAGGCGGCTTCGTGACGATTCGCCGGACCTCTGGTGGATGGGTTGGTCGCCGTGCGGGGTTACCGATGGTGGGGTCGGTAACCCCGTGGTCCTCGTGTTCCTGGAGGGCGCTCTGCGGGATCCTTGAGAGGTGCTGCGAACAGCGTTGCTGATGGCTTCAGGTGATCCGCGGGTCCGGCGGCTGGTGTCCACCGCGCCGTTGACCCGGGGTGTGGTCGCGCGATTCGTCGCGGGCGAGGACGTCACGGCGGCGGTCACGGTCGCCGCCGGTCTGCGTGACGCCGGTCTGCGGGTGTCCCTGGATCTCCTCGGAGAGGATGTGACCGACTGTCACCTGGCCGAGGAGTCGGCCGCCGACTACAGCGAACTGCTGCGCGCCCTGGCTGACGCGGGGCTCACACCCGAGACGGAGGTGTCGGTCAAGCTTTCCGCACTGGGTGCGGGGCTGGATGCCTCGCTTGCCCGCGACCTCGCCTTCCGGGTGTGCCAGGCGGCCCGCGACGCCGGCACGTGCGTCACCGTCGACATGGAGGACCACACCACCACCGACGCCACCTTGACCGTTGTCGCCGAGCTGCGCCGGGAGTTCGACGAAACCGGTGCCGTCGTCCAGGCGTACCTGCGGCGTACCGAGGCGGACTGTCGCGATCTCGCTGTTGCGGGCGGTCGGGTGCGGCTGTGCAAGGGCGCCTATGCCGAGCCGGCCTCGGTCGCGTACATCCGTCGGGCCGAGGTGAACGCCTCCTACGCGCGGTGCCTGGCGGTTCTGATGGCGGGCCGGGGTTATCCGATGGTGGCGACCCATGATCCGGCCCTGGTCGAGCTGGCCGCGAGCCTTGCCGGCGAGCTGACCGTGGGAGGGCAGCTCGCCGGGCGAGCGGTCGGACCGCTGCAGGGGTCTGACCGGCGACCGTTTGAGTACCAGATGCTGTACGGAGTCCGGCCGGGGGAGCAGCGGCGCCTTGCCAGGGCCGGTGAGGTGGTACGGGTCTATGTTCCGTGTGGGCGCGAGTGGTACGGCTATCTGATGCGGCGGCTCGCCGAACGTCCGGCCAACCTGCTGTTCTTCGTGCGTGCGTTGCGGTCCACCGCGTGAGAACAGCGCGATGAGCAGCAAGAACCAGTGAGAACAACGTGAGAACCGGTGAGAGCCACGTGAGGGTCACGTGAGAGCCACGTGAGAGCCAAGTGAGAAAGGCGGTCCACCGGATGACAGGGATGGTCCGCCGGGTGAAGGGACGTCCATGACGATCGCGATCCTCGGCGCAGGCAAACTCGGCGAGGCGTTGCTGGCGGGAATGCTGCGCTCCGGGCATGACCCGGGCGATCTGTTCGTGACGGCACGGCGGTCGGGCCGTGCCGAGGAACTGTCCGCCCGCCACGGGGTCGAAGCGGTTTCCAACCCGGCCGCGGCCGTCCGGGCGGACGTGCTGATACTCACGGTCAAACCGCAGGACATGACCGCTCTGATCGGCGAGATCACGAACGTCGTCACGCCGGATCATCTGGTGATCTCGGTGGCGGCCGGCGTCACCACCGCGTTCCTGGAGCACCGGCTTGCCGTGGGCACACCAGTGGTGCGGGTGATGACGAACACCCCTGTTCTCGTGGACGAGGCGATGTCGGCGATCTCGGCCGGTGCCCATGCCGGTGAGGAGCACCTGAGCCGCACCGAGGATCTGCTGACGCCGGTCGGCAAGGTCGTACGGGTACCCGAGGCGCAGCAGGACGCCGTGACAGCCCTCTCCGGCAGCGGCCCGGCCTACTTCTTCTACCTGGTCGAATCGATGATCGACGCAGGCATCCTGCTGGGGATTCCGCGGGGGGTCGCGGCGCAGCTGCTGGTGCAGACCGCGGTGGGGGCCGCTGTGATGTTGCGCGACTCCGGTGAGCATCCGGTGATGTTGCGGGAGGCGGTGACGTCCCCGGGCGGTACGACGATCACCGCTATCCGGGAGCTGGAGAAGCACGGCGTCCGGGCGGCGCTGTTGGCCGCGATCGAGGCGGCCCGGGACCGTTCTCGCGAGCTCGCCAGCCCCGGCTAGGCTCCTTCGGCCTCCGCGCGCGCAAAAAATCATGATCGACGGGTGGAGGCGTCCGGCGGCGTGAGGGAACCCGTGATCGCGCCGCGTTGACCGGCGGACCGGGTAGGCTCGGCCGATAGTTCGTTCGGCTTTCCTTCCAACAGATCGGTCGGGTTCGTGGGTTCGGTTATCAAGAAGCGTCGCAAGCGAATGGCCAAGAAGAAGCACCGCAAGCTCCTCAAGCGGACCCGCGTTCAACGGCGCAACAAGAAGTAGCTAAACGATTACTTCAAGTTCCTTCCGTTGCCACGCTGCGTGGCGCGGTGCTGCGCGTCCTTGTGCCGGACGCCGGACGTAGGGGCTGGACGGCCTGGAGTGAACGCCGCGTAACCGGATAATACCGCGTGGTGTACCCTTCGCTGCCGGCCGCCAGTCACTGCCGGAAGTTCCGTATGACGGACGGCACCTGATGTGACTGACGGCAACCGGACCGGCGTTGGCGCCGGGGGTTGCGTCATGGGTTCGTGGACCGGTTCTCTCCCCGGACCACGGACTGACCATGGACTGGCATCCCCCGCCGGGCACGTGTCGGGTGACGGCGTCGACGTCCGGCAGGTCTCCGACCAGGATCTGTTCCTACCGGCGCCGGCCGCGGTGTTTCGCCACCGGGACGGCTACCCGCCCGTTGCCATGCGGTGGACGTGCTCCGCGGGTGTGCTGTGTGGTCGTGGCGCGGTCGTGACAGCACATGCTTCCCGTGAGCCCTTCCGCGAGCTCCGTCCGTGAAGTCGTGTCTGCCGTGTTGCTCTCGATTCCCGCCTGATTCCGACGGCCGGTCGGCATCGCCTGCATCCCGGATGATCTTTCCGGTATCCCGGTAGGTCTCGCCGGCGTCCGGCCGGCTTTCGGTCGCCTTTCGGCCGTTGCGGGCCGCGTTCGGTTGTGTGCTCGACGCGACTGATCCGGCGATGCTGCCGGGTGATGCCGCCGGATCGGGCGATGTCGCCGGATGAGGCCCGCGAATCGTTGTCGGACGAGACTCCGGAATCGTTACCGGATGAGCCGGCGGTGTCGCCTCGGGTTATGTTGCCCCGTCAATGTCGACGTCGGTTAACGTTGACCAATAGGACGCCACGCCATGTACCCCACGATGTTTCTGCCGCGACAACACCAGGGCGTAGCATAGGTTCGGATGTCGGGGGTAGGGGGCGACGAGAAATGCGACCACGCTGCGTGCTGGTGACTGGTGTTTCTCGGCCGCTCGGCGCGCAGGTGGCGAGTGTCTTCGCGGCTGATCCGGAGATCGAGAATGTGATCGGGGTCGATACCGCGCCTCCACACGACGACCTTGGCCGCACGCAGTTCGTCCGCGCGGACATCCGCAATCCGCTGATCGCAAAGGTAATCGGTGCCGCCGCCGTCGACACCGTCCTTCATCTGAATGTGATCGCCACTCCGCTCGGAGCCGGCGGACGGGCGACGATGAAGGAAATCAACGTCATCGGCACCATGCAGCTCCTCGCCGCATGTCAGAAGGCTCCGAGCGTCACAAAGGTCATCGTAAAGTCCACCACGACGATTTACGGATCATCTCCCCGTGACCCGGCGCTGTTCACCGAGGACATGGAGCCGCGCAGTCTTCCTCGCGGGGGTTACAGCAAGGACGCCCTGGAGGTCGAGGGGTACGTACGGGGTTTCAGTCGCAGGCGGCCCGATGTCACCGTCAGCGTGCTGCGGTTTACCAACATCGTTGGCCCCGGCATCGACAGCCCGCTGACCCGTTACCTCGAGCTGCCGGTCGTCCCGACGGTGCTCGGCTTTGATCCGCGTCTGCAGCTCCTGCACAGCGAGGACGCGCTCGGTGTGCTCGTGAAGGCGGCTGTCGAGGACCATCCGGGCACGTTCAACGTCGCCGGGGACGGCGTTCTCCTGCTCTCCCAGGCCGTGCGGCGGGCCGGGCGTGCCCCCCTGCCGGTACCGTCCCCGGCCGTGGTCACGTTGGGAAATCTGGTCCGCAGATCCCGGCTGTTGGACTTCTCCGCCGAGCAGCTCGGCTTCCTCGCGCACGGGCGTGCGGTCGACACGACCCGCCTGAAACACGTGTTCAACTACGTCCCGCGATTCACGACGTTGCAGACTTTTGACGACTTCGTACGAGACCGTCCGATGCGTTTCGCGATCGACCGCGACGCCGTGATCCGGCTGGAGCGGACTTTGTTGGACGTGCTTGCGCGGCGCAGGCTGGTCGGGACGTCATGACGTCGTCACCATCTTTGGGTGGCTTCCGCGGCGGGCGGGGAGAAGGTAGGCAGGCAGAGAAGAGGTTGAGTCCGGTCATGACCGTGTCCACCGCGTGGCGTCCGCCGTGCGGCCCGGTTCGGCAGGCGTGGATCGAAGGTTGGGAGGCCGCTGAATAACGGCATTCGATCAGCGAACGGGCTGTCCGGGGGACACGGCCGGACAGGTGTCGTCCACCGGTCTCCCAGCCGGCCGAAGAGCGCACGGGCATGGCCGTTGTCGCGCGTGTCGCGCGCTCGGAGGTCCCAAAGGAACCCAGGAAACCCTGGAAACTCACACGGAGTATCAGGGCAAGTCCGGTGAAAAGGTGGTCACGAGTGTGAGTGAGGCGCGCATCATCCCGCTAGGCAGCAAGGATGCCCGAATCAGGGCGGGCGGTGGCGGGGCGGAGCGCCGTTCCCGGCCGCAGGGCCCGTCAGACGGCAATCACGACGATCCGATTGCCGTGAACGGTGCCAATGCCGGTGAATCGGTCGACAGCGGGCGTGTTGTCGAATATCGGCTGGCTGGCGACGGCGACCTGGAGCCGCACCGGGACGATCCGACCGCCTCGGCGACGGTGGAGACGGGTCCGGAGAGATCCGGTGGCCAACGGCGGCGCGACGGTGGTTCCTCTCGGGCCCGCGGCGCGGCGCGGCGGGCGTCCTCCCGTCTCGGTACCGCCGACCCGGAAGGTACCGGCGATGCCGGTGTGCGGGGTTCGGCAGATTCCGGGGATCCCCGGGAATCCCCGGAATTCGGGGAATCCGCCGGTGAGGAGACCGGCAGCGTACGTGGCGGTCGGCTCGCCGCCGCGAACCGTGCGGCAGGCACCGGGCGAACGGCCGACGTCGATGGGACGGCCGACGTCGACCGGACGGTAAATGCCCGCGGAAACGGCGGTGCGCAGATGCCGAAGGGACGGGCGGGTGTTTCCGGCAGGCATGCCCCCTCCGATGATTCCGGCGCCGGGCAGGTGTCCGCGCTGCCATCCGAGCCGCTGGCCGACGCGGGCAGTCTCGAGCGGGCTCTCGCGGGTTTCCTCGCCTTCCTGCGGCGACGGATCACCGGTGATTATGTGGTCGACGAGCACGGCTTCGACCAGGATCTGACCGAGAACGTCATCGCTCCGCTGCTGCGTCCGATCTACCAGAACTACTTCCGGATCGAGACCCGAGGCCTGGAAAACATTCCGGACACCGGCGGCGCGTTGATCGTGGCTAACCACTCCGGTACGTTGCCACTGGATGCGATCATGACTTCGCTGGCGATAATGGACCATCATCCGGCCCGCCGGCATCTGCGGATACTCGCCGCGGACCTGGTGTTCTCCGTGCCGTTCCTCGCGCCGATGGCACGCAAGACCGGCAACACCCTCGCCTGCCAGGCCGACGCCGAACGGCTGCTCGCCGGTGGCCACCTGGTGGGTGTCTGGCCGGAAGGTTTCAAGGGGATCGGCAAGCCGTTCAGCGAACGGTACAAGCTGCAGCGCTTCGGCCGCGGAGGTTTTGTTTCGGCGGCCCTGCGTACGGGCGTCCCCATCATTCCCTGCACGATTGTCGGGGCCGAGGAGACCTATCCGATGATCGGAAATCTCCGGACGCTCGCCCGACTGCTCGGACTGCCCTACCTCCCGATCACGCCGACATTTCCGTGGCTGGGGATCCTCGGTCTGATACCGCTGCCGTCGAAATGGTTCATCGAGTTCGGCGAGCCGGTGGACACAGAATCGCCGACCCCGACCCCGGCTGAGGACCCGATGCTGGTGTTCGAACTCACAGATCGAATCCGGGAAACGATCCAACATTCCCTCTACGGGCTGCTGATGCAACGCCGATCGGTATTCTTCTGACTCATGGCGACCGTGGATGGGCACCGTGGGACCTGGTGGCGCACGAGGTCGGGACGAACATGGGTGGGTCGCGGTCTCGCCGCCGGCTATCTGCTGTCAGTGACCGCAGCGGTCGCTGCGCTGGCGGTTATAGGCGATCTTTTCCTGTCGGTGTGGCTGGCCGTCATCGAGGTGGCCTCAGTCGTCACGATCTTCTTTGTGGTGCGCCGGGACGAGCCGCCGGGCCCGGCGCGTACCACCCGGCTGGGCACGCCGAACGATCCCGGCATGCCCAGCGGCCGCCGGTAGGCGCGCCCGCGTAGGCCCTGGTTGCCTGGTTGCCCAGGCTGTGCGAGATTGCCTGGTTGCCCAGGCTGTCAGGTTCCGGCGAGATGCCGCCTGGTGATCAGCCGGTCGCGCCGATGTACCGACGGCGCAGCGCCATGCCCGCCGCCACCCCTCCGGCCAGCGCGCCCATTCCGGCGGCTGTCGGCACGCCGATGCGGGCGGCCTTCCTGGCCATGCGGAAATCCTTGATCGGCCAGTCCCGTTCCCGGGCGACGGCCTTGAGATCGGGGTCGGGATTGATCGCGACGGGATGGCCGACCAGCGACAGCATGGGCAGGTCGTTGATCGAGTCGGAGAAGGCCCAGCACCGGGAAAGATCCAGTTGTTCGCGTTCGGCAAGAGCGCGCACCGCGGCCGCCTTGGCCGGGCCGTGCAGTGGTTCCCCGACGAGATGGCCCGTGTAGCGTCCGTCCACGACCTCGCTGACCGTTCCGAGCGCACCGGTGAGCCCGAGTCGCCGAGCGATGACCGAGGCCAGTTCCACCGGCGTGGCTGTGACGAGCCATACCCGCTGCCCGGCGTCCAGGTGCTGCTCGGCCAGGGCCCGGGTGCCCGAGTAGATCCGTTCCGCCATCCGTTCGTCGTAGATTTCCTCACCGAAGCGGACGATCTCGGCGACCTCACGGCCGGCGACGAACGCAAGCGCCGCCTCCTTGACGTCCCGCATCCCGTCGGTGTTCTCCAGCCCCCAGACCCGGTAGGTGACGTGCTGCCAGCCGAATCGCAGCAGGTCCCGGGACTGGAAGAAGTCGCGCGCGGCCAGCCCGCGCGCGAAGTAGAAGATCGACGCCCCCATCATCATGGTGTTGTCCACGTCGAAGAAGGCCGCCGCGGTCGGGTCCGGTGGTGCTTTGGCCGCCTGGTCGGCGGCCACCTTCAGCGCCGCGGTAGCGGCGGCTTCGGCATCGGCTCTGCGGGCCTTGTCGTCCGCTGACCGTTGCGGGCGTGGTCGAAACCGCATCGTGATCTCCTGGGCGTGCGCGGCGCGGGGAAGGACCGCGCTGTCACTGTGACGTGGGAAGCGTACGGTGAGAATGGTCCGGGGCCGGGGACGCGTACCGGCACACGCACGGTCCGCGGGCGGCCGGGGCGGTCGGGATACCTGCACCTGCGGCGGTGTGGGGCTCAGACCGATCCCTCCTGGATACGCCGTGCCAGGGATCGCACGGCCCGGTACTGAAGAGCCTTGATCGCACCCTCGTTCTTGCCCATCGCCAACGCGGTCTCCCGGACGGAGAGTCCTTCCACGAAGCGTAGTACCACGCATTCCTGCTGTTCTGGGCTGAGCGTGCGTACGGTGTCCATGAGGGCTCTGCCGGTGATGACGGCCAGGACCGACTCTTCCGGCCCGGATACGACGACATCCTGTCCTGCCGACAGGATGTCGTCGGTCGGAAACTCCAGCTGGGCCCGCCTGGACTTCCTGGAGTCGATTATCAGGTTCCGGGCGATGGTGATGAACCAGGCGCCGATGTCACGCCCCTGCCAGGTGAAGGTCCCGATGTTGCGCAACGCGCGCAGGAAGGTCTCGCTGACGATGTCCTCGGCTGCCGTCCAGCTGCCTATCCGGTAGTACACGTACCGGAAGACCATCCCCATGTAGAGATCGTAGAGCTCTCCGAATGCCTCGCTGTCGCCCTGTTGCGCGCTGCGCACCAGGGCCGCGAGGTCGGCGTCGGGCCGGTGCGTGTTCGGTGGGGGCTCGTCGGGAAAGGACGCCTGGTGATCGGTCCGGCCGTCGGGGGATGCGGCCCGGACCGTCTGCCGGCCAGGCGATGTTCCCGCGGTCGAGTTGGCCACAAGGGGTCTGGCCAGCATGGCCGCGGAAGATATGAGCATGATGCGAGCCAGCTCGGCGCGTAGTGCGGCAAAGCAGGTGGAATCGGCACGTGGCACCGCAAAGTAGGCGGCGCCGGCGCGTAGCGCCGCGCAGCTACCGGGATCGGGAGCTCGTTGCGGCCACGGCGGGTTCACGTCGGCGATCGGTTCACGGCGCCGCGGGTGGCGACGGACTTCAGGTCGAGTCTCGGGTCGTCTGCCAGGTGGGGGTCCTCGCTTCCACGTCCCCGCAGCGCTCGGGAAAGGGCGGAGGGCATACTGGCTCCAAAGATCGAGGAGGCTCGGTGAAGCAGGGCACGATCCGCTCGGAGACCGGGATCCTCCGGTGTGCGTCGGACAGGTAGGACCGGGCCGACGGCGACGCGATCGATCTTTGCTCCTCTCGCGTCAAGGTATGCCAATGGCCAGGGAGGACCCATTCAGTGACCCGGGAACTGAGGACCCGGCGGACCGTGCAGCGATCTGACGGGCATGCTTCTCACGCGGTCGGAGTCCTCGGAATGGCCCGGGTACCGGGCCTCCCAGACCTCCCGCATCGGCGTAACCGATCCGGGAGGAACCCCGAGCGCAGGAAGAACATGATCGCGCTGCCTTTGGCCCTCCAAAACCCTAGGGAGCTGAGTCTAGCCAACGACCCGACACCGGGCATGTGGAGTGGGGCGAAGATGCGCGGTCGTCTCATGTGCCGGGAGGAAGTGCTTTTCTGGCTTTGTTGCATGGTGCAGGCGATCTTTTTACGCGTGACACCTTTTGATGATCGGAGCGATGGTGAGGGTTTCCGCGGGTCGAGGTGCCGGCAGCGGCGTCGGCAGTGCGCAGGCGGATGTCAGCGGCGGCGGCAGCGCGCGATCGGATGTTCGGGTCACCCTGCTGGTCCGGGCCGGTTGTCATCTTTGCGCTGACGCCCGGGTCGTGGTGGCCCGGGTGGCGGCCGACACCGGCGTCGGCTGGACCGAGGTCGATGTCGACACGTCGGCCGATCTCACGGATGCCTATGGTGATCGCGTCCCGGTGGTTCTCGTCGACGGGCGGGAACACGGCTACTGGCGGGTCGAGGAAGCCCGTCTGCGGCGCGCACTGACCGGTGGCCGCTGGGGGTGGTCGAGGAAATGATCGTAGGTCGGGTCCATGGCGTACCTGAACTTAAGATCACGCCGACTTCGTGAACACCTTCACGAAGTCGTAAACTCGCCCCGACAGTCGTCTACTGGTGTCGTTCGACCGCGCAGCACTGTGGGGCCGCACGGCCGGCGCCGCCGGCAGTCGGGCGTCTCGAATGGTGCGGGAGCCGTACATGACTGAGCTTCGGCGGGCAGCCACCACTGTCCGTGAACGCTCGTCCGTGCCTGAGGCGACAGTTGCCCGCCTCCCGCTGTACCTGCGGGTCCTCACCTCGCTGGCAGATCGGGCAGTCCGTACGGTGTCGTCCGAGACACTGGCGAAGGCTGCGGGCATGACCTCGGCGAAGGTCCGCAAGGATCTGTCCTACCTCGGCTCGTACGGCACGCGTGGCGTCGGCTACGACGTGGACTTCCTGCTCGGCCGTATAGCCGCCGAGCTTGGGCTGACCGAGGACCGTGCGGTTCTGTTGGCCGGGGTCGGCAACCTCGGCCACGCGCTCGCGGGATACGGCGGTTTCCAGTCCCGGGGATTCCGTGTGGTCGCCCTGCTCGATGTCGACCCCGGCCGGATCGGCGAATCCATCGGTGGCGTCGTGGTCAGCCCGCTTGACGAGATGGAGGTCCTTGTCGAGCGCAACCAGGTGACGATAGGTGTCATCTGCACGCCGGCGGCAGCTGCGCAGGCAGTGTGCGACCGCCTTGTCTCCGCGGGAATCACAAGCATCCTCAATTTCGCGCCGATCGCGTTGTCGGTGCCGGTGGGAGTGGACGTGCGCAAGGTAGATCTTGCTGTAGAGCTGCAGATCCTGTCGTTCCACGAGGCTCGCAAGCGTTCGGCGCCGTCCGCGGGCGGTGTGGCTTCACCCATGCGCCGGACGGGTCGGCAGGGTGAGCCCGCCGACCCCCACCGTGGCGTCGTGACCCGCACGCCGGCCGGGCCGTCGGTGTCGGGGACGCGGGGCAGCGGCCCGCTGGTGGGCACGACCGGGGGTGATGTGTCATGAGTCTGCTGGTTGTCGGGCTCAACCACCGGACGGCACCCACGTCCATCCTGGAGATGGCCGCGGTGCCCGACGACGACGTCCCGAAGGTCCTCCACGATCTGTCGCAGGCCGGGTCCGTCGCGGAGAGCGTGGTGCTCTCGACATGTAACCGCACCGAGATCTACGCCGAGGTGGAGACCTTCCACGGAGGCGTTGCCGACGTGTCCGACCAGCTCACCCGGATCACCGGGACGCAGCTGTCGGATCTCGCCCCACACCTGTACGTCCACCACGAGGCACGGGCCGTCGGCCACCTGTTCTCGGTCGTCTGCGGGCTTGACTCGATGCTGGTGGGGGAGACGCAGATCCTCGGGCAGGTCCGCTCGGCACTGCGCGCGGCCCAGGCCGAGGCCAGCGTCGGTGCCGCTCTCGAGGGCCTGTTCCAGACGGCTCTGCGGGTCGGTAAGCGGGCGCACAGCGAAACCGCGATCGGCACGGCCGGAGCGTCGATCGTGTCCGTCGGGGTACGGATGGCCGCAGACGGGTGGGAACCTGTGCCCTCCGGTGCGCCCGACCCGTCACCCGGGAACGTGCCCGCCGACGGCGCGCTGGCCGGTCGACGCGTCCTGCTCGTGGGCGCGGGAGTGGTGGGGGCGCTGGCCGCGGCGGTCGTGCGGCGGGCCGGCGCGGCCGATCTCGTCGTCGCGAACCGCACCGCGGCACGGGCCCGCCGGATCGCCGACACCTACGGCGCCGAGGTGATCCCGCTCGCGCAGCTGGCGGACGAGCTGGACCGGGCCGACCTGGTGATCTCCTCAACCGGTGCGTCCGGGCTGATCCTGACCCGGCAGCTGGTGGCCGACTCGCTGGCCCGGCGCGGCTCCCGGCCGCTGGTGCTGCTGGATCTCGCGCTCCCGCGGGACGTCGACGTGGCCGTCCGTGATCTGCCGGGCGCCACCCTCATCGACCTCGACACGCTGCGGACGGCCCTTGACGGCCAGCAGGCGGTCGGCGATGTCGAGTCGGTGCGGACCCTCGTGGCGTCCGAGGTCAGTGCTTATCTCGACCGCCGCCGTGCGCACCGGGTCGCCCCGACGGTCGTGGCACTGCGGGCGCAGGCCGCCGCTGTCGTCCGGGAGGAACTCGCCCGGCTGCAGACCCGGCTGCCCAATCTTGACTCGCGGGACTGGGCCGTGGTCGAAGGCGCGGTGCGCCGGGTGGCGGACAAGCTCCTGCACGCGCCGACCGTGCGGGTCCAGCAACTCGCGGCGTCCCCTGGTGGTGATTCCTATGCCGAGGCGCTGCGGGAGCTGTTTGATCTGCCTCGGGAAGCCCCCGCGGTGGTCTCGGTACCCGATCTGCCAGAGGCTCCATGACCTCCATGACCTCCATGAGGGGAAATCTTCGATCCCGCCGTGCCCTTCGATCCCGCCATGCGGCGCGGGGTGTGTGCTCGCATGGCGGCCGAAGCGAGTGCGCTACCTGGGCATCGCAATGGGGCGATGACCACCTGGCGAGTGGCCAGCAGCGCATACCCGGCCTGGGACTGAGCGCATACCCGGCCTGGGACTGAGCGCATACCCGGCCTGGGACTGAATGTTGTGCCGATACGAGGTAACGTCAATACCCGAATAAGGGCCGCGCCGATAGGCGCGTTGGATCAGCGAGCAGGCTTCGGTGACCCATCGCGAAGCGATGTACGAGGCCTGTGGGGCCGTGGACCCGGCAGTGCCTGTTGACGCCGGCCCCACAGTCGCAGCGCCCTGGGGACAGGATGTTGTGAGGACAGGGCGTTCGATCAGGCAGCAGCGTCCGGGTGGATGCCTGGCGAGGTGACAGGAGGGAGGCGCTGGCAGTCGAATACGTAGGTGACCAGGATGCGTCGGGGTTCGTCTTCGATCGCGCGGCATGTACCGACGACAAGCAACTCTCGGCCAGCTGCTACGGTTTGTGCTGGACGATCCACCATCGCGGACTGCTGTTGTTGCCGAGCGTGCCTATCCGGCGGCCATTGAGGTCGGTTGTGGCGCGTTGGTCGGTGCCCTTGCCGACGTCGCGATGGCGTCCGTTGGAGCACCGGGCGCCGGTGCGATCCGACCACGGGCCGTGGTCGCCGTTGCCGGAGAGAAACCGTGTTCTCCGGTGCGAGATCACCGGGTCCGTCGACTACCCGGAGGCGCTGGGAGAGCGCCTCGCGGACAAGATGTTGTCCGCCGGAGCACAGACGCTGATGGGAAATCGCTGATCATGGCCACCCGCCGCACGAAGAAGCCTCTAACCCCGGTCGCCCTCGTTGGAGCAGGCCCTCGCGACCCCGGTTTGTTGACAGTTCTCGCCACCGAGACGCTGGCCGGGGCCGATTCGATAATCGTTGATCCGGACGTCGCCCCCGAGATTGTCGCCAAGCTACCCGGTGAGGTGCTGCGGATCGGCGATACCGAGGCGGCAAGACCAATCCTGGACGCGGACGCGGCGACCGCCGCAGTCGTCACCCGGGCTCGTGCCGGTGAGCGGGTCGTGCGGCTGTATGCCTCGGACCCATGGCTGACCGGAATCGGTACCGCCGACGCGCAGGCACTGGCCAAGGCGAAGATTCCTTTCCGGGTCGTGCCGGGGATTTCGACCGGCGCGGCGGTCGCCACCTACTCCGGGATCGCTGCCGGCCTTCCGGTCACCTTCGCGAGCACGCTGGGAGTCTTCTCCGCCAGCGGTGTGCAGCCCAACGTGACCCCGGTGACGGACACGCCCGCCGCGGGGCTGGGTTCCGCTCCCTTCGGGGCCGGTCGCATCGGCGGACGCGGCCTGTCCGGTCTCGGCGGTTCCAGCCTGGGCGGTACGGGCCTGGGCGGGCCCGCTCTCGGTTCCGGTCTCGGGGCCTCGCCACTGGGTGCGTCGCTCGGCCTTGGTGGGCTCAGCGGAAGCCTGGACGCCCCTGGCGGGTCCGGCGGCCCGGACGTCGACTGGGTGGCGCTCGCCCAGGCACCCGGCACCCTCGTGGTGACCGCGGTCTCGAACGAGGTCGGCAAGGTGGCGGCGGCGCTGGTCGAACACGGCCGGGCCGGTGACACCCCCGTGTCGGTGACGGTGGACGGCACCACGACCGACCAGCGCACGGTCTCCTCCACCCTGGACCGGATCGAGTCCGACGCGGCACCCGTCATCGCGAACGCCCCCTGTGTGGTGATGTCGATCGGTGCCGCGGTCGCAGCCCGTAACAAGCTGTCCTGGTGGGAGTCGCGCGCGCTGTTCGGCTGGACGGTGCTGGTGCCCCGGACGAAGGAGCAGGCGGCGATCCTGTCGGATCTGCTGCGCTCGCACGGTGCGAGTCCACTGGAGGTGCCCACGATCGCGGTGGAGCCGCCGCGGACGGCCGCACCCATGGAACGCGCGATCACCGGTCTGGTGTCGGGACGCTACCAGTGGGTGGCCTTCACCTCGGTCAACGCGGTCAAGGCCGTCCAGGAGAAGGTCGAGGAGCGCAGCCTGGACGCGCGGGCGTTCGCCGGCGTCAAGGTGGCCGCGATCGGCGAGGCGACCGCGGACGCCCTGCGCGCCTTCGGTATCCGCCCGGACCTCGTTCCCTCCGGCCAGCAGTCCAGTGAGGGCCTGCTCGCCGACTGGCCCGAGTACGACGACGTGTTCGATCCGCTCGACCGGGTGCTGCTGCCCCGGGCCGACATCGCCACCGAGACCCTGGTGGCCGGCCTGAAGGACCGCGGCTGGAACGTCGACGACGTCACGGCGTACCGCACGGTGCGGGCCGCGCCGCCGCCGGCCCCGATCCGGGAGGCGCTCAAGGGCGGCCGGGTGGACGCGGTCGTGTTCACCTCGTCCTCGACCGTGCGCAACCTGGTCGGGATCGCTGGCAAGCCGCACGAGACCACGGTGATCGCGGTGATCGGCCCGCAGACCGCGGCCACCGCGGTGGAGCTGGGCCTGCGCGTCGACGTCCAGGCGGCCGAGGCGACGATCCCGTCGCTGGTGCAGGCGCTGGCCGACTTCGCCGCCGAGCACAGGGAGGAGCTGGGCAAGGTCGGTCCGCTCTCGGCCCGCCTGCCCAAGCCCCGGCGCGGTTCCCGGCGGTGAGCGTGCCGTCGGGTGCCACCGCCGGTGGGGGTGCGGGATTCCCCCTGGCCCGGCCCCGTCGGCTCCGTCGTGGCGCGCCGCTGCGTCGGCTGGTTGCCGACGTCCGGGTGCATCCTGCTGATCTTGTGTTGCCGGTGTTCGTCAAGGAGGGCATCGGCACCCCCGCTCCGATCGCCTCGATGCCCGGGGTGGTCCAGCACACGCGGGAGTCGTTGCGCAAGGCTGCGGTGGAGGCGGCCCGGGCCGGCGTCGGCGGTCTGATTCTTTTCGGTGTCCCGGCGCACAAGGACGGCCGCGGTTCGGCCGCGGACGACCCGTCCGGGATCGTGCAGCTCGCCCTCGCTGATCTTGTCACCGAGATCGGCGACGACATGGTGATCATGACGGACCTCTGCCTGGACGAGTACACCGACCACGGCCACTGCGGTCTGCTGACCGAGGACGGCGAGGTCGACAACGACGCCACCCTGGCCCGCTACGGTTCGATCGCCCTGGCGCAGGCCCGCGCCGGCGCCCACGTGGTGGCCCCGAGCGGGATGATGGACGGGCAGGTGGGCGCGGTCCGGGCCGCCCTCGACAGCGGCGGCTTCCCCGACGTCCCGATCCTGGCCTACTCGGCGAAATACGCCTCGGCGTTCTACGGCCCGTTCCGGGACGCGGCCGAATGTGCACCGCGTTTCGGTGACCGCGCCGGTTACCAGCAGGACCCCGCCCGCTCCGCGCGTGAGGCCCTGCGCGAGGTCGCGCTCGACCTCGCCGAGGGCGCCGACGCCGTGATGGTGAAGCCGGCGTTGGCCTACCTCGACGTCCTGCGGGCGGTTGCCGACGCCGTCGACGTGCCGGTCGCCGCATATCAGGTGTCCGGTGAGTACGCGATGGTGGAGGCCGCGGCAGCCAACGGCTGGATCGACCGCGAGCGTGCCATCACCGAGACGCTCACCGCCGTCCGCCGGGCGGGCGCGGACATCATCCTGACGTACTGGGCAACGGAAGTAGCCCACCGCCTGCGCTGACCCGCGCTGTCGCCGGTCGGTACCTCAGGCCGGTACGTACGGCCCGGCGTGCCGAAGAGGCGACCTCCGTTGCTACCTGGCTTTCCTCCGCTGGCCGCGGGTGGCTCCTGGCCGGCAGCCGATCGGCATTGGTCATCTGTTCGTGGACGGCCGGCTGACCGGCGTCCCGACGATTTTGTGGTCTCGATGTGTACGGTGCGTACCGATCTACCTACTTCAGCTGGTAATTGTGCTTTACAGCAAGATCTATCAGAACTTGGAGGAAGGCGCGCGGTGACCCTGTTTCTGGAGCGACCGGTCCGAGAGCTCTCGGCCGTCTGTTCGTACCGATGGTACGAACAGACGACTATGGTGACGGCATGGCCGTCGCGAAGGTGTCCGTCTCCCTGAACGAACGTGTGCTCACTGCCGCGCGAGCCGCAGCGGCGGCCGAGGGCATCAGCCTGTCGGCCTGGATCTCCCGGCTGATCGACCACCACATCGGCATCCAGGAGGGTCTCGCCGCCGTCCGCGAGTACGAGGCCGAGCACGGTCCCATCCCCGAGGAAGATCGGGAGAATGCCCGCCGTGTCCTGCGTGACCTCGGGGTGATCGAATGAAGGGCCTGCTCTACGACGCGGGGGCGCTCATTGCTGCCGAGCAGGCGGACCACAAGGTGTGGGCCATGCACGCCGAGGCGCTGGAGCATGATGTCCGACCGATCGTTCCGGCGCCCGCGTTGGCGCAGGTCTGGAGGGGCGGGCCGCAACCAAACCTGTCCCGCCTGCTGAAGGGCTGTGACATCGAGCCGCTGCCCGAGGAAACCGCACGAGCGGTCGGCGCGCTGCTGGCCCGTGCGGGAACCAGCGACATCGTCGACGCCACGGTCGTGGTGAACGCGGCAGCGACGGACCGTTCGGTCCTGACCAGCGACGCGTCAGACCTACGCGCACTGGCTGAAGCGCACGGAACAAAGGTCAACATTTACTCCGTGTAAGCATCCCTCCCGTCCGTCCGCGGTGGTTCCGAGCATCGACAATCTTGTGTTGTTGGAGGAGACCCGTGGCGTCACGGGGAACGCGAGGCTCATGACCGGGATTCGGGAAGCCCTGAACCGTTGCACCTGCCGTTACCGGTACCCGCCCAGGATCTCGACGTCTCCGTCCTCGATTGCTCGTCGGCATTGGCCCAGGTTGTAGCCAAAGCGACGGCGCGGGACCCGGAGCGGCGATTTCAAAACGCTGCCCAGGCGCGGTCGGCGCTGCTTGCGGTGCCAGAGGCACGTGAGTTCGACGGACATCCACCGTCATCTGGCGAATGATCCCTATTCGAGAACGCAAGTATCGATCCGACAGTATATCGACCCGACGCCGCCGTTCCCGCGGGGGGGGGGATTCCGGGTGCAGCCAGGTGGGCCGGGCCTCTGCCGGCTATCTGCCGGCTATCTGCCGGACATCGGCCTGTTGGGACGGAATCCCAGGGGAAAGAAAGGACTGGTTGGGACGGAGCTCCAGGGCAGGGAGGCGGACGTGGTTCTGACACCGGTATCCACCGAAAAGCTGAAAAATGTCCACGAAGCGGCCGAGCGTGCCGTCCGGCACGGTGTCGTCACTGTCGACCTCGCCGGTCGGCGCTACGAGCTGCTTCCTCCTGAGCAGCTTGGTTACCTCGCCGGTCTTGTGGCGCTCGGATTCCTCGGAATCATCGAATGGTCGATCGCGGCCGTCGTGGCCGTCGGGCACACGCTTGTGTACCGCAGCCACCGGCAGGGGTTGCGCAGCCTGGGAGCCGCTCTCCAGGAAGCCTGAGCAGGTGGGCGCCCGACCGTACGGTCCCGGAAACTCGGCGGGCGTGTCCGCCGCCGGCCGCGCGAGCGCGTCAGGCTGCTCGAACGCCACGCTCCGCAGAGGAACGCGACATCCACGAGGACGGCTCCGAGGCCCATCAGTACGGGCCGTTCCCGCGTGACCTGAATCAGGTTCCCGGCCGCCCGCGACGTCCCGCGCAAGCAGCCTCCGCGGGCACCGGCACCGACAGCGGGCGGTACGCGCGGAGGCGATTAATGGGTTACATCGAGCAACGTTCCACCGGAACCTGTTCGCTGGAAGAGGATCGTCCCTACCTACCAGGAAGCGGTGGTAGAACGTCGGTCAGGTAGTTACACGTCCTGTTCCGATCAAGAAATTAAGTACGAAAACGGCTGCTATCACGACCGGTTGGCCCCTCATTTTCATGGTCAAATGATATTTGACCCTACAGGGAGCGGTGGTAGACGTCGAAGGCGCGGGTCGCGAGTCTTCCCGCCACCAGCGCCAGCGCGGCAAGGTAGGACAGATGGAGGCCGACGGAGAGCCAGTCCGGGTCGACCGATCCGGCCTCGCGGACGGCGGTCACCGCCCAGTCCACCGGGTTGACCCGGGCGACAACCTGCATCCAGCCCGGCATGAGATCCTTTGCCATGATCGCGGATGACAGGAACGTCAGCGGCAGGATGCAGAAGTTCACCGCCGCGATCAGGACCTCCTCCTTGCGTACGATCAGGGCGAGCGCGTAGGAGAGGGACGCCACGATGACCGCGATCAGTGCGGCACCGGCGAGCAGTACGACCGGGCCCAGCAGCCCGTTGTGGTACCGGGCTCCGATCGCCCAGCCGAGCAGCATGATGACGACCGACTGGATGATGGTCACCAGCACCTGGAAGACGAGTCTGCTGCCGATCAGCGCGCCGCGCCGGACCGGGGACGTCAGCATCCGATCCGTCACACCGCGGTCGATCTCGATGATGGCGTTCATCCCGGACCAGCCTGCCGAGAACAGCGCGCTCATCACCACGACGCCAGGCGTGAGGAAATCGAAATAGGAGCTGCCGCCGAAGCCGGGAACGTCTACGACCCGGCGGAACAGTGACCCGAACAAGGGCAGCCATACCACCGCCTGCACGATCGTGATCGCCAGATAGGCGGGCTGACGTAGCATCGCATGCAGGTGACGGACGGTCAACCATCGTAGCTGGCTGCCGGCCGAGGCCGTGAACTCGGTCCGTTCGGCAGGCACCGGCCGTGGTGCCGGGATGTCCGTGGCGCTGTCAGGGCCGGCCGGGATGCTGATCGTGCTGTTGGAGTTGGTCAGGATGTCGGTCTTGCTGATGGCGCCGGCCAGGGTGCCGGTCTTGCTGTCGGGGTCGGCCAGGGTGCCGGTTTTGGTGGTGTCGGTCTTGCTGTCAGGGCCGGCCGGGATGCCGGCTTTGGTGTTGCTGCTGGCCGGGGTGCTGATCGTGGTGTCAGAGTCGGCCGGGGCGCTGGCTTTGGGATCGGGGCCGGCAGCATCGGTGCTGCCGGCCGTGTCCGTCCTGGCGTCGGTTGTGGCGTCGGTTTTGGTGTTGGTGCCGGGCGGGGCGTCGGTTTTGGTACTGGTGCTATCCGGGGCGTTGGTTTTGCTGCTGGTTCTGGTGTCGGTGGTACTTCTCGTCCCGGCGTTCGTGCTGCTGGTCGTCTCGGTGTCGGCGATCGTGTCTGTCGTGTCGGTGTTAGTGAGGCCTGCCATCAGGCCACCCCCTTGTCCGGAACAGCTTTGGGCTGGGCAGTCCTGTCCTGGGCGGCTTTGTCCTGGGCAGCGCCGGCATCCGGCCCGGAACCGGAACTCGCGTCGGCGGTGAACCGGCGGCCGACGTGGCGCAGGTAGACGTCGTCGAGGGACGGCCGGGCGATCGTCGCCGCGACCACCGCAACGTCCACGCGGTCGAGGGCTGCGAACACGGCGGGTAGCGATGAGGCGCCGTGCGTCACCCGAGCGTGAACCTCTCGGCCGTCCACCGTGGTTCCGGTGACGCCCGGGACCTGGCCGAGGGCCGCGGTCACCGTGTCCACGACCGCGGCAGCCGGGACGGTCGCGAGCTCAAGGTGGACGGCGTCACCTTTCAGTTCGCTCTTGAGCTCGTCGGGGCTGCCTTGGACGAGGATGCGCCCGCCGTCGATGATGGCGACGAGGGACGCGAGCCGGTCTGCCTCCTCGAGGTAATGCGTGGTGAGCAGGATCGTCAGGCCGTCCGCCGCGAGAGAACCGATCTCGTCCCACATCTGGGCGCGTGCCTGTGGGTCCAGACCGGTGGTGGGCTCGTCGAGGAAGAGCACACTGGGCCGGTGAACCAGGCCGACCGCCACGTCGAGCTTGCGCAGCATGCCGCCGGAATAGGTGCGCGCCGGCCGGTCCGCGGCCGCTGCCAGCTCGAACTGGTCGAGCAGTGCGGCGACCCGGTCGATCACCATGGGGCGGGGCAGTCCGTGCAGACGGGCGGCAAGTGCGATGTTCTCGCGACCGGTCGCCTCCAGATCGATGCCGGACCGTTGGGCGACGACACCGATGCGGTGCCGGACCTGGCCGGGGTGGGCGAGGACGTCGATCCCGGCCACGCTGGCTGTTCCCGAGTCCGGGCGCGACAGCGTGGTGAGGATCTTCACCGTCGTGGATTTTCCGGCGCCGTTGGGCCCCAACAGGCCGAACACCGTCCCGGGGGCGACAGCGAAGCTCAGGCCGGACAGCGCCTGGACGCCCCCGCGGTAGGTCTTCACCAGGTCTTCGGCCTGGATCGCGAAACGCTCGCCAGGGTTGGTGATCACGGCGGTCCCGAAGGTCGCTGTGTCCGTGTCCGTGGCTGTCCGCGTGGCGCTGGCCGGTTGCGTCAGCGTGGCCGTTGCCGCCGCGGGCTCGACTGTTTCGGGTGCTTCGGCCAGCTGTGTCGTGGAGATGCCGGGTGGCTGCCCGGCGTGTGCCGGAGCCGGGTGTGAGGTCATCAGGTCCCCCTTTTTCTGAATTACTCTTTGTGGCCTCTGGCGGCGTGATCAGGACAGGTCATGGCTGCGCCGGCCGGAGATTTACGTTGGATCTCCCGGAGACCTGGTGGGCTGAAGGCGGCACGATTATTTTCCTTTCGTTCTGCCGGAGGCTCAGGTCTCCGGGTCACCTGGGCCCAGGTCGGCTGGATGTGTGATCCTTCAAAGACGAGCAGGAATTGTGGGACGACCGTGAACGGGTCGGATGTCGCAATACGGATAACTATGGATTCTTCCCGTGTAGGAGGTCCGTGTCGGATTCTGTATCGCCGTCCGCGGGTTCGACGGACGGCAGGGGATGGCAGGGTTGGGCGGTGGGGGATTCGCGGTCGGTGCCCTCCGGCCCGACCCGGGCGGTGATAGCCCGTCCGGTCGTGTTCACGACGGACCTGGGCGCGAAGTCCTTGTGGCTGCCGGCTTCCAGAGCCTTGATCACAACCTCTCGTATCCGGTCGGGATCGGTCTCGCCGCGGGTGTGGATCGCGTCCCAGATGTGGATGCCGTCCAGCGTCCTGTTCGTGATCTCTGAGATGAGCTCGTCCACGTAGCGCAACTCGGCCTCTGTCAGCGCGCTGAAATACTCGGTTTCCAGGGTGAACAGCCGAGGGAGCCCCTTACGGACGGCGAGCGCCTCGTCCGCGTGGCTGTGCTCGATCTGGAGTATGAGCCGGTTGCGGCGTTCGGTGAGCAGCCGGACGGTGTCCTCGGGTGTGAGTACCGCCAGCATGGAAAGCGCCGCCTCGAAACGAATGTATTCCTTGGCGGGTGTACTGACCAGCTCGGACATCCAGTCGTAGAGTTCGATCCGGCCGGCCGGAGTGATCTCGTAGATGGTCCGTTCCGGCCGCCGGCCTTCGCGGAGGGTCTCGCGAGCGGTGATGTAACCGTTATGGGCCAGCGCGTCCACCACCGTGTAGAGCGAGCCGTACGTCAGCTTGATGCTGTCTTCCTTGTGTCGTTCACGCATCGTCGTAGACATCTCGTATGGGTGCATAGGCCGTTCGTTGAGTAGTCCGAGTACGGCGAGAGCCAACATGTTTGCCATCCGTCGACGGGCCATGTCCTCACCGTTCTCCATCCGCACCGTTCTCCGCTTCCGATTACTCGACTGCGAGTGTCCGGTTACAAAAGCTGGGCTGTCAATCCGGCCGGGTGACCGGTGGAGCGGGTAACGGCATTCTGATTCAGGGGATATGTCAGAATTCCCGCCCAGCGTTGCGCAAGAAGTGCGCAGGCGGCAAGGGCCTCGACGCCATCCAGATCGCCAGCCGGGTGCTCGGCTGTTGAGGTGTACAGGAAGTGCGCAGGAGGTTCGGGCCGGTTGGCCGGATCGGATCCGGCGGCGGACGGATCGGGCGGCCGGACCAGGCAGATGGATCCGGCGGATGGACACGTCGGTGGTCCGTCACCGCGGATCCCGCATGGTCAACCGCTACAACGAGCGCCGCGCGACCCGCTGCGTCATGCTCGGAGATGCGTCGTGACACCTCCGGCGCGGGTGGGCTCGGCGGCGCACCCGCGCCGGCCTCCGGCCAGGTGCACGGACGGCGCACTCGCACCGGCATCCGCCGGTGCACGGTAGGTATGCCGTGCCACGGACCGCCGCCGGTGGGCGGCTGGGCCATCCCCCACCCACCGGCGGCCCCCGGGGGTCAGCCGGATCTTCGGCAGGCGGAGCCTGGGCTATCGGCCGGCACCAAGCCGCTGGTACGACCGGTACGACGCCGCTGGTACGACCAGGGCCAGCGGGGTGCGGCGCCGACCTGCGAGGATCGGTGGCATGTCAGTCGTGTCCGGGGCCGCAGCCTCCGAGGAATTGTTCCGTCGAGCTCAGCGGATCATTCCCGGCGGGGTCAATTCGCCTGTTCGAGCGTTCAGGGCGGTCGGCGGCACGCCGCGCTTCATGGTGTCCGGGAACGGTGCGTACCTCACTGACGTGGACGGCCGCAGATACGTCGACCTGGTCTGTTCCTGGGGTCCGATGATCCTGGGGCATGCCCACCCGGCGGTTGTCGAGGCCCTGCAGGTGGCCGCGTCGCGGGGCACGAGCTACGGCACGCCGAGTCCGGGCGAGGTCGAACTGGCCGAGGAGATCGTGTCCCGGGTGCGGCCCATCGAGCAGATCCGGCTGGTCAACTCCGGGACCGAGGCCACCATGAGCGCATTGCGGCTCGCCCGTGGCTTCACCGGCCGATCGAAGATCATAAAGTTTGCCGGTTGTTATCATGGTCATGTCGACGCGCTGCTTGCCGCCGCGGGTTCGGGGGTGGCAACTCTCGGTCTGCCGGACACGCCGGGGGTGACCACGGCGACCGCTTCGGACACGATCGTCCTACCCTACAACGATCTGACCTGTGTGGAGGCCGCCTTCGCCGAGTACCCCGAGCAGATTGCCGCTGTCATCACCGAGGCCGCCGCGGCGAACATGGGGGTCGTCCCACCGCTGCCGGGTTTCAACGCCGGGCTGCGGCGGCTGTGCGACGCCCATGGCGCCCTGCTCATCCTGGACGAGGTCATGACCGGTTTCCGGATCGGCCCGGCCGGCTGGTGGGGAGCAGAGGGTGCCGTCGAGGGATGGGCTCCGGATCTGTTCACCTTCGGCAAGGTGATGGGCGGCGGGCTGCCGGCGGCGGCTTTCGGCGGGCGTGCCGAGGTGATGGCCCACCTTGCCCCGGCCGGCCCCGTCTACCAGGCCGGGACGTTGTCGGGTAACCCGCTCGCCGTCGCCGCCGGCCTTGCCACCCTGCGCGCCTGCACGCCCGAGGTGTACGCCACGGTGGACGCGCGCGCCGGCGACGTCGCCGGCATCGTCTCGACGGCGCTGACCGAGCAGGGAGTGCCGCACCTGCCGAGTAGCGCCGGCTCACTGTTCAGTTTCTTCTTCACCGACGCACCGTCGGTGGTCGACTATGCGGGAGCGCGGACGCAGTCCAGCGCCCGGTATGCCGCGTTCTTTCACGCCATGCTGGATGCCGGGGTGTACCTGCCGCCTTCCGGCTACGAGGCGTGGTTCGTGTCGGCGGCACACGATGACGAGGTCGTCGAGCGGATCGCGGGCGCCGCGCCGGCGGCGGCCCGTGCCGCGGCCGGCGTGCCCGAACCGATCCCGGCCGCGAGCGCTGGAGGGAAGCGTCCATGACACCTGCACGGCCCGGGGCAACCGGCCCCATCCGCCAGCATCGGTCCCCAGTGCCTGAAGCGGCGTCGCCGGACGGGCTGACCACCGTCCACCTGGTACGCCACGGTGAGGTGTTCAACCCGGAGAAGATCCTGTACGGCAGGCTGCCCGGGTTCCGCCTGTCCGAAGCGGGGGTCCGGCAGGCGAAGATCACGGCGGAGTTCCTGGCCGGACGTGACGTCGCCGCGGTCGTGGCGAGCCCGCTCGAACGGGCGCAGCAGACCGCCGCGCCCATCGCGCAGGCCCTGGGCATCGGCGTGGACGTCGATCCTCGCCTCATCGAGAGCCGCAACGTCTTCGAGGGCAAGCCGTTCGAGGCCGGGCCGGCCCTGCTCCGCTATCCGCGGATGTGGAGGGTGCTGATCAATCCGTTCAGGCCGTCCTGGGGCGAGCCCTACACCGAGATCGCCGGGCGCATGCTCGCCGCCGTGGCCGAGTGGCGGGACGCCTTCCCCGGTCGCGAGGTGGTGCTCGTCAGTCACCAGTTGCCGGTGTGGACGACCCGGCGCGCGCTGGAGGGCCAGAAACTCTGGCACCGGCCGGACCGTCGCCAGTGCGCGCTCGCGAGCGTCACCTCGGCGGTCTACTCGGCAGACCGGCTGGTGCGGGTCGACTACGCCGAGCCCAACGGCCCGAGCACGAACCAGGCCGGCTCCGTCGGTGCCTGACGACCGGTGACGCGCACGACAAGTTCGGTCAGGTAGCTGCCGATCAGTTCGGGCTGCTCCGCCGGCACCCAGCCGACCCGGTCGACCCGGTCGAACGCGTCGGCGTGGCGGTGGATGTACTCGATTGCGAGCGCGGTCTTGCCGACCCCGCCCATCCCCGCCACCGCGGTCACCGCCACCAGTCCGGGGCCGGGTTCGCGCTCGCTGATCAGGACCGGGAGCAGGCGACGTGCCCCGCCGGCGATATGAGTCACCCACACCGCCTGCCACTGCGCCGTCCCACCCACTGACTCCAGGTAGGCCGGGGACACCACCAGTACCGGCCGGCACCGGCCGGTACTGGCCGGCACCGGCCGGTAGCGGTCCGTGGGAACGCCGGCGCGGTAGTGCGGGCCACCGGAATCTCGAGCGGACGCCGCCGAGCAGGGCACAGGCGTGGGGCTGCCGGGCATATGCCCGGCTCCTGGATGGTGGAAATGTCCGGATAAAAAGCTAGACTCGTACATATGTTCGAATCAGAGCTGGTCGGCGCCGACGCCACCCCACCCAGCCCCACCGCGGGGGCTGGCGCGGCCACAGGGGCTGACCCCCCTGCCGGCGGCGCGGCCGGTACGGCCTGCTGTACGTGCACCGCCCCGTCCCCACTCCAGGCGTGCGACGCCGACGGGGCTCACCGCCGGCAGGCACAGCGCCGCCGGGAGCGGCAGGTCCACATCAGCCCGGTCGAGGACGGGATGGCCGAGCTGTGGGCCCTGCTACCCGCCGCCGACGCGCAGGCCGTCTACCAGCGCCTCGACACCCTCGCCCGCCGCGCCGCCACCCCGGACGATCCCCGGGGCATGGACGCTCGCCGTGCCGACGCCCTCGTCGACGTCCTCCTCGGCCGCGACCACGGCACCGACGTGCCCGTGGAGATCGGGGTGCTCGTCCCGGTGACCACCCTGGCCGGGGTGGCCGACAGCCCCGGGGAGCTCGCCGGCTACGGGCCGATCCCCGCCGCCACCGCCCGCCAGCTGGCCGAGAACGCGACCTGGCGGCGGATCCTGACCGACCCGGTAGACGGCCGGGTGGTGGACGTCGGCCGGCGGTTTCCGTCGCCGGGGCTGGTCCGGGCCCGGGATCGCACCTGCCGGTTCCCCGGCTGCCGGAAACCCGCCCGGTCCTGCGACCTGGATCATGTCTGCCCCTACGCCAAGGGCGGGCCGACCTCGGAGGGGAACCTGATCGTCGCGTGTCGTCGGCATCATCGGGCCAAACACGACGGAGGGTGGAGGATGGAACAGGCCACGGGCGCAGTGGTGGCCTGGACCGCCCCGACCGGGCGGGTGTACCGCACCGTGCCCGAGCCCTGGGAGGAACCCGATCGCCCTGTGTCCGAGCCCTTGAGAGGAACCCGATCGCCCCGCAGCCCCGCCAGCAGCCACAGTGGCCACCGCCGCGGCCACCACAGCGTTCGTCTCGGCGCCGGTGTCCGGGGCCGGCGCACACGATCCCACCGCGGGCGGGACCGGGCCGGATACCGTCCTGAACCTCGACCCACCACCCTTCTGAGACGGTGACGTGTCTGAGGATCGGTGACGAACAGTTGGCCTGCTGGGCTGTCTGAGTCACCGGCTGTCCGGGACGCACCCGCAACCGGGGCGGATCCTCGGGGTTGAGTTCTACAGTTGGTCGTAGGCTGATGGGCCGAGGCACATACTGGCTCGGTCCGGTCCGGGTGGTAGCCGGCCGGCTGGAGGGCCAGAGGTGGCGCGATCATGTTTTTTCGCGCACGTGGTTCCTCACCGGGAGGAGTGTGTGTGGACGGGCGGCAGAACGCGCGAGTGACATCCGGTGTGTTGCGCGCGCGGGGTAGCCGGGCGCTGCACAGCCGTCCCCTGGGGTTTGTGTGCGCGGTGTGCGCGGTGTGCGCCTGGATGCTGGTGGCGAGTGCCTCGGTGCTGGCGACGGCTGCATGCTCGAGCGGGACCGACAGCGTGGACCAGGCCGCCGGCGGTGGCTTCGGTTTTGTCCAACAGGCACCTAACTCCGAATTCGTCCCGGTCGGCAGTCGCAAGCCGGCTCCCGACCTCACCGGTCCCACCGTGGCCGGTCCCGATCTGAGCCTCGTGCACTTCCGCGGAAAGATCGCCGTTGTGAACTTCTGGGCGTCGTGGTGCGCGCCGTGCCGGGCGGAGACACCTGGTCTGATCAGGATGGCCGCGGACAACCCGGAGGTGGCCTTTGTCGGGGTGAACGAGAAGGACAACCTCTCCGCGGCGAAGGCGTTCATTCGCGACAACGGCGTGACCTATCCGAGCGTCGTCGACCGGATTGGCACGCTCGCGGCACGCTGGCCGGTTCCGCCCGGTCTGCCGTCGACCTTCGTACTCGACGCCGAAGGCCGGCTTGCGGCACGCTTCACCGGCGGTGTGCTCCCGGACGAGCTGGTGCCCGTGCTCGCCCGGCTCCGGGCGGAGACATGAGCGGCGACGGGATGAGCGGCGCGGAGACCGGCCGTGACCGCATGAGTGAGCGGTGCAGGCATGAGCGGCGGGAGACGGTATGAGCCGTGCAGGTATGAGCGGCGACGGGATCAGCCGCGTTGCCCGGCCGGCGGGAGCCCTGCGGTGAGCGTCACGTCGTTCGTCGCGGACGGACCGCTGCTGCTTGCCGCACCGGTCGCGGCGGCGGCGGGGCTGTTGTCGTTCCTGTCCCCGTGCGTGCTGCCTCTCGTGCCCGGATACCTGTCCTTCGTCACGGGGCTGTCGGGCGAGGAACTGGCCGCCCGACCCGTGGTCGGCGCCGGGGCCTCGCCGCTGGTGGCCGGTGCTTCGCTGTTGCCAGCCGGCGCTTCGCCGCTGCCAGCCGGCGGTCGGCTGGCCGGCTCCCGGCCCGCCAGCAGCACAGGTATCAGCATCAGCAGCCGGGCCCGACATCGGCTGTTGGGCCGGGTCACACTCGGTACCGCACTGTTCGTCGTCGGCTTCACCGCCGTCTTCGTCAGCTATGGTGCGGCCTTCGGCGGGTTGGGCCGCTGGCTGACCCTGCACCAGGTCGGCGTCAGCCGGATTCTGGGCTCAGTGACCATCGTCATGGGGCTGGCGTTCGCCGGGCTGTTCGTCCGGCTGCCGCTGGCCAACCGGGAGTGGCGCATCCACCGGCTGCCCGCACCCGGTCTGATCGGTGCCCCCGCCCTCGGCGTCCTGTTCGGGATCGGTTGGACGCCGTGCCTCGGGCCGACCCTGGCGGCGGTGCTGGGGCTTGCGGTGCAGAGCGCGACTGCCGGCCGGGGCGCGTTCCTCTCCGCCGTCTACTGTTTCGGCCTGGGGGTGCCGTTCCTCGTCGTGGGCTTGGCCTTCCGGCAGGTGGCCGGTGCCCTGGCTGCGGCTCGCAGGCGCGCTCGGGCGCTCACCTTTGCCGGGGGCCTGCTTCTCGTCGCCGTCGGACTTCTCCAGGTCACCGGTGCCTGGACCGACCTGATCGCTTCTCTCCGGCCCTACGTGCCGGGATTTGCGGAGACCCCCTTGTGAGCGGGCGGACCGACCGGACGCGCCCGCCCCGACCCGGCGCGCGGTGGTGCTCCAGGCCAGGTGACCGACGGATCAGGAGCGACGGCAACCATGGCTGTATCAGACGTGGATGATCCGATCGGGGCCACTGACCCGACCGGTACCTCCGACGGGGTCGGGATCCTGACGACCGTGCCCGACGAGGTGCGTGAGCGTGCGCCCGCGGCGCCGTCCGGACCGCGTGGCGGAGGTGGCGGCGCCAGCGGCGCGTCCCGTTCCCCGCGGTTGGTCATCGGCCCGCTCCGGCGTGCTTGGCACCAGCTGACCAGCATGCGTACGGCGTTGTTGCTGCTGTTCCTCTTCGCGCTTGCGGCTGTTCCCGGCTCCCTGCTGCCGCAGCGGTCGCTGAACCCGTTGAAGGTCGAGCAGTACTTCCGCGATCATCCCTCGCTCGCGCCGTTCCTCGACAGGCTGTCTGCCTTCGACGTTTTCGGTGCTCCCTGGTTCGCCGCGATTTACCTGCTGCTGTTCGTCTCCCTGATCGGTTGTCTGGCTTCCAGGGTCCGATGGCATGCCAGGGCGCTGGTGGGACGGCCTCCGCGGGCGCCGGCCCGGCCGAGCCGGCTGGCCGGCGGCCGGTCGTGGGACAGCTCGCTGCGTCCACCGGAGGTGATCGAGGCCGCGGGCGTGGTCCTGCGGCGGCGGCGGTTCCGGGTCGTGGTCGCGCCCGAGGACGCGACCCGGCCCGACGGCAGCCGTGACTTCTCCGTGGCGGCGGAAAAGGGCTACCTACGCGAGACCGGAAACCTCGTCTTCCACATTGCGCTGGTGCTGATGCTCCTCGGAGTCGGGCTGGGCTCGTGGTTCGGCTACCAGGGCACCGTCCTGGTCATCAAAGGCGACGGCTTCACGAACACGCTGGTCTCCTACGACCAGTTCAGCCGGGGCAAGCTGGTCGACCCTGCCGGTGACCTGGCGCCGTTCTCCCTGACGCTGGACGAGTTCACCGCGTCGTACCAGCCTAGCGGCCAGCCGGCGGACTTTCGCGCCGAAGTCGCGTACACCGCCGATCTCGGCGGACCCACCCGCACGGCCGACATCCGGGTCAACCATCCGCTGGCGATCGGCAGCGCCAAGGTCTACCTGATCGGGCACGGCTACGCGCCGCACTTCGTGCTGAAGAACAGTGACGGCAGCATTGTCTGGGAGGGTTACCAGCCCTGTACGCCGCGGGACGCCATGTTCGCGTCCACCTGCACGTTGAAGATCGGCGACACCGGGCTTGCGCCGACCGGGCCGACCCGTGAACCGCAGCAGCTGGCGTTCACCGGCGTGTTCACCCCGACCACGCAGCTCGATCCGGCGCACGGTTACATCTCGACCCATCCGGCCGCGGACGCCCCCGGTCTCACCCTCACCGGCTATGTCGGCAACCTCCACATCAACGAGGGCGTGCCGCAGAACGTCTACTCGCTGGACACCCGGGACATGCGCCAGCTGCGGCTGGACGGCCCGATCGGCACGGGTCGGGTGGCGCAGGTGCTCGCGTTGAACAACCCCGGCCAGCGGACGATCAGCGGTCTGCCCGGCGGAATGTCCCTGGATGTCGACGGGGTCCGTGAGTTCGCCACGTTCCAGACCAAGTCGGATCCGTTCAAGGGCTGGGTGCTGGTCGCGGCCGTGGCGATCATCGGTGGCCTGCTGGTCAGCATGCGGGTGCGCCGGCGCAGGGTCTGGGTACGGGCGCGTCCCGCCACGCCCACGCGCGTCGGCGTCGATGCCGATGCCGATGCCCGCGCGGTGACCACGGTCGAGGCCGGTGGGCTGTCCCGCTCCGACACCGACGGCTTCGCGGCCGAACTGCAGGCGATCATCCAGGATGTGCGGACGGCCACCGCACCCGCCGAAGGCGTGCCTCCGGACCGGGCGGACGGCTCGGCTCGGTCGGACTCGTCGGCTCGGGCGGCACCGGAGCGGACGCCGTCGGAGCGGACGCCGTCGGACCGGGCGGCAACAGCCATCCGGGCCTCCGGGACCCCCACCGGATCCGGGGACCCCACCGAACAGGAGCTGTGATGTCCGTCAACTCCGGCCTTGCCGCGTTGTCCGATCATCTTCTCGGCGTGACCATGGCGGTCTACGCGCTGGCGATGCTCGGTTATGCGGCCGAGTTCGCCTTCAGCCGCTTCGGACGCACCTCCGGTGCCGCGGCCATGATGGAGCGCCGGACGGAGGTATTGGCGTCATCGGTGCCGGCCACGGCGGTCACGGCGCCCGGACGGGTTGCCGCCATGGTCGGCGCGGATGCGGCGGGGGTGTCCGTCCCTCGCGCGGCGGACAATCATGATCTTGTTGTGGACCCTGCTGCCGCGGCGCTTGCCGCGGCGGACGCCCGAGCGGCCCAGCGGGCTTCCGATCGGGCAGCCGTGACCGCGGTGATGGCCGGGGAGGGCGCGGACCCGTCGACCTCACCCCGGGCGCGCTGGATCGGCCGGACCGCGGTGGTGCTGACCGTCCTCGGGTGTGCGGCGCACGTGGGTTCGGTGACGGCCCGGGGCCTGGCCGCGAACCGGGTGCCGTGGGGGAACATGTACGAGTTCTCATCCATGATCACCCTGGTTGCCGTGCTGACCTATCTGGGCATGCTGGCCCGGACCCGGGCGCGGATCCGTTGGCTGGGCGTCTTCGTGATGCTGCCGGTGGTCCTCTACCTCGGTCTCGCCGGCACGGTGCTCTACGTGGCGGCGGGCCCCCTTGTCCCGGCGCTCAACTCCTACTGGCTCAAGATTCACGTTGTGGCGGCGATCGTGGCCAGCGGCGTGTTCATGGTCTCGGCGGTCACCACCGTCCTGTACCTGCTCAAGGACCGCTGGGAGAACCGGCTCGCAGCGGTCGCCACCGGCCGGGCCGAGGCCTCCGCGGCGATGCGCAGGCGCGGTGGGATCATGATGCGCCTGCCCGCGGCCGCGTCGTTGGACCGCATCACCTACCGTGTGATCGGCTTCGCGTTCCCGGTCTGGACGTTCGCGGTCGTCGCCGGCGCCATCTGGGCGGAGGCCGCCTGGGGCCGTTACTGGGGTTGGGATCCCAAGGAGACGTGGTCGTTCATCACCTGGGTGATCTACGCGGCCTACCTGCATGCCCGTGCCACCGCCGGCTGGAAGGGTCGTAGGGCCGCGGCGATATCGCTGCTGGGTTTCAGCGCGCTGTTCGTCGACTACTACTTGGTGAACCTGGTGATCTCGGGCCTGCACTCCTATGCAGGTATCGACGGCTGACACCGCCGACGGATCATGCTAATGGTCGGGTGGTTGGAAACGCCGGCCCCCACCGGCGCCGGCCCGTTGACGTTGCCGTGAGGACCGCTCGCGGTCAGCTCCGGGACGTGCCATCGCCGTCTCCACGGCGGATGCGCTCGGACAGTTCCCGCAGGAACTCCGGGTTGTCGTCGGGCGCGACCAGCCGTGGCGCGGGACTCCGGCGCGGCCATGACGGCCGCCGGGCGGCCGGTGGCCCGTCCTGGTCGCCGTCCCGGCCGAAGCCGTCACCGCCGGCCCAGCGACCCCGGCCCTCCCACATCGGATGATCGGCAGGACCGATATCCTCGCCGGCCCGGTCGTTCTGGCGAGGGCGGCCGACAATGAACCAGACCACGCCGCCGACAGCGTAGAAGAGAACAATGATCACAATCCAGGCGATCTTGGGGAGCATGCGCACGGCAACGGATGGGGTCATGATCGCGTCAATGAGCGCGAAAATCCAGAAGCCAAAGACCACCAGCGTCAGTACGAACCCCACCACCGCACCGTTGCTCCTCTCCAGTCTTCGCTCCGTCCGTCATGACCGTCCGTCATGACCTGGAGTCCTGATCGCGTGCCGATCCATACCCGTCATCCGACGGTACAGCCAATGCCTATTGGAACAGCGAATGCCCATTGGAGCCGTCCGCCCGTTCGGTCGGATCAGTAGCGCCGGGGCGGCTGGGGCACAATGACAACACTCCTAGTGTGCTCCTTTCGATCGCCGGACGTGCCGCATGGGCGGTAACCACCGGGTGCGGGCAACCCGGGTGCGGGCCTCGGCACGGCCGCCTGCCCGATGCCCGGTGGCGGCCGCCGGCCTGGAGCAGTCGTAGGGCGGGCCGGCCGGCGCGGCGGTTACTGCAAGGATGGACGTCATGGCCTGGGCGGATCTGCGTGCGTTCCTCGTTCATCTCGAGCGTCACGGCGACCTGCGGCATGTCCGCGTCCCGGTCGACCCGGTCCTGGAAGTCACCGAGATCGTTACACGGGTGGTGCGCGAGCGCGGGCCGGCACTGCTGTTCGACCAGCCGCTCGGCGCCGACATGCCACTGGCCATCAACGTCTTCGGGACCGAACAGCGGATGGCCGCCGCGCTGGGGGCCGGCAGCCTCGACGAGATCGGTGACCGGATCGCCGCCCTGCTCAGGCCCGAGCTCCCCGTCGGGCTCGGAGGGCTGCGGGAGGCCTTCGGTAAAGTCGCCGCGCTCCGGTCGGTGCCACCCCGCAAGGTCCGGACCGCGCCGTGTCAGGACGTCGTGCTCAAGGGCTCGGACGTCGACCTGCTCCGTCTGCCCGGCGTGCATGCCTGGCCGGATGACGGCGGCGTGTTCCTGAACCTGGGGCTCACCCATACGAAGCACCCCGAGACCGGCCAGCGCAATCTCGGCATGTATCGGCTGCAGCGCCATGACGCCCGGACGGTCGGCATGCACTGGCAGATCCACAAGGATTCCAACGCCCATCACGCCGTCGCCGAGCGTCGGGGGGAGAGGTTGCCGGTGGCGATCGCGTTCGGCTGCGACCCGGCGGTGACCTACGCGGCCTCCGCCCCGCTGCCGGCGGAGATCGACGAGTACCTGTTCGCCGGGTTCCTGCGCGGCGAGCGGGTGGAGATGGTCGACTGCCTGACTGTTCCGCTGCAGGTGCCGGCGAACGCCCAGGTCGTGCTCGAAGGCTGGCTGGAGCCGGGGGAACGGCGTCCGGAGGGCCCGTTCGGCGATCACACGGGCTTCTATACGCCGGTCGAACCGTTCCCCGCCCTGCACGTCGACGTGATGACCATGCAGCGTGACCCGGTCTTCCAGACGATCGTCGTGGGTCGACCGCCGCAGGAGGACGGACCGCTCGGCAAGGCAACCGAGCGGATCTTCCTGCCGCTGGTACGGATGATGATTCCGGAGATCGTCGACTACGACCTCCCGGTCGAAGGTGTCTTCCACAACTGCGCGATCGTCTCGATCGAGAAGCGCTATCCCAAGCACGCGCAGAAGGTCATGCACGCCATCTGGGGTGCCGGGTTGCTGTCGCTGTCCAAACTCGTCGTGGTCGTCGACGCCGACTGCGACGTCCACGACTACTCCGAGGTGGCATGGCGGGCGTTCGGCAACGTCGATTACGCCCACGACCTGCTGACCACGATCGGTCCGGTCGACCACCTCGACCATGCCTCGTACGAGCAGTTCTTCGGCGGGAAGATCGGCGTGGACGCGACGCGCAAACTCCCGACCGAGGGATACCGTCGCGAGGGCGGCTGGCCCGCGGAGGCTGTGATGGACCAGGCGGTCAGGGACCGGGTCGCCCGGCGCTGGAAGGAGTACGGGCTATGACCACCGTCCACGGTGGGGACGTGCCGGCTGCCGGGCTGTCACGGGAGTTGATCATTGGTGAGTGACGCGACGTTCGCCCCGGGAATGCCGGGGCCGGCATCGGCGCCCGACGGTCCCGTCCGCGCCTTCCTGCGGGTGGTGGTGATCGAGCACTCGGTGTTCGCGCTGCCGTTCGCCTACGTGGCCGCGCTTGCCGCGTCGTTCAACGCGTCCCGATCCGTGCACTGGCTGGACATCGCGCTGGTGACCGTCGCGATGGTCGCCGCCCGCACCTTTGCGATGGCGACCAACAGGATCATCGACCGGAAGATCGACGGACGTAATCCGCGGACGGCCGGACGGGAGCTGGTCACCGGCGTCGTGTCGGTGCGCACGGCCGCGGTCGGCGCGGCGATCGCCCTGGCGGTCTTCTGCGGGTCCGCCGCGGCGCTGTCCTGGCTCTGCCTGGCCCTCGCGCCGTTCGCGGTCGCCCCCATGGTCGTCTACTCCTACGCCAAGCGGTTCACCAACTTCCCGCACGCCGTCCTCGCGCTGGCCCAGGCGGTCGCGCCGGTCGGCGCCTGGATCGCGATCACCGACCGCTGGTCGTGGGCCGCGGTCGTGCTCGGGGTCGCGGTCGGTACCTGGATAGCCGGTTTCGACCTGATCTACTCCTGCCAGGACGCCGAGGTCGATCGCGGGATCGGCGTGGGTTCGGTGCCGGCCCGCTTCGGGGTCCATGCTGCGTTGACCGCCTCGATCGTCACCCATGTCGTGACGTTCGTCCTGTTCGTCGTGTTCGGGCTGATGGAGAACTTCGGCCTGTGGTGGTGGGCGGGTCTTACGGTGACCGCCGCCGCGTTCTGCTACGAGCACGCGATCGTCTCCGCGGACGACCTGTCACGGGTGAACCGGGCCTTTCTGACCGCCAACGGATTCGTCGGCATCGCCCTGTTCGGCTTCGCCGTCATCGATCTCCTCTCCCGCGGCCTGACCTGGTGACCACCGGAACGACCAGAATGACCGGGACCACCGGGACATGGTGATCCCGCAGGTGGGCGGAGGCGAACCGCGGTGGCCGTGGGTGGTGGGCGTCAGCGGTGCGAGCGGAACGCCCTATGCGGCGTCGGTGCTTCGCGGCCTGTTGGACGCCGGGCTGCCGGTGGATCTGGTCGTCTCCAGGGCGGCCCGGCTCACGCTGCTGGACGAGACCGGGGTCACCTGGCGGGACGGCAGCTGGCCGCAGGCGCTGGCCGGCTGGCTCGGCGTCGACCCGTCCACCGTCGGGTCGGCGGTCGCGGCGGATCTGGTCCGCCACTGGTCCTGCGGTGACCTCGCAGCCGGGCCGAGCAGCGGTTCGTACCTGACCAGAGGGATGATCGTCGTTCCGGCAAGCACGGCCGCCGTGGCCGGGATCGCGCTCGGGCTGTCCAAGGACCTGCTGCAACGTGCCGCCGACGTGACACTGAAGGAAGGCCGCCGGTTGGTGGTCGTGCCCCGGGAGATGCCGTTCACCCGCTCGACCCTGCTGCACATGCTGTCGCTGCACGACGCGGGCGCGGTGGTGGCGGCTGCCAGCCCCGGCTTCTACGCCGGAGCGACCGATGCGCGCTCGCTCGTGGACTTCGTCGCCGGCAAGGTCCTGGACGCGGCCGGCGTGCCCAACAGCCTCCTGCGCCGATGGACCGGTGAGCTCGGCGCCGCCCGGCGCCTGCCCTCATGACCACCGCGGATCCGGCGGGTCGTACCGTGAATCGGCGGCATCCGTACTCATGCCGGTTCGGGATGCCAGTTGGGGAGATGAATACCAGGCCGGGACAGAGGCGAGCATGGCACGCGACGACAGCAGGAAGAAAGACGGCAGCGGGAAGAAAGACGCGGCGGCGAACCCGAACCGGGTGCCGCAGCGCCGGACGCCCATCCCAAGCGGTGGTCCGGGTACACGTCCGGGCCAGTCCGCCAGGCGTCCCGGGCCCGACCTGGCCCCGCCCGACCTACGAGTGCAGTTGCCGTATTTCGCCGCGCGGATCGCCGCACTGCTCGTGGTGCTGGCCATCCTGCTCATCCTGAGTGTGAATCCCATCCTCGCGTTACTGGCCGGTCTTGTGATCGTGGGTGTGCTGACCTACCCGCTGGGCCGGTTGCAGCGCAAAGCCGCGCAGCGGGCTGCCGGGCGTGCTGATGCCGGCCCGCGCTCCAGTGCCGGTCCGGCCCGCCGGTGACTCGGACGAGTTTGAGCTGACGGCCGGCGGGCAGGCCGCGGCGCGGCGTACGCCGCCAGCCGGTCGCCCGCGGCCAGCCGGTCGTACGGCGCCGCGATCTCTTCCCTATCATCCTCGAAGGCATCTGGTCACTGACCGTGTTGCTACTCATGCGGACGTGAGCGGACTAGTCACCACATGACCCTGATGTGTCACGCCCGAATTGCCACCGAAGCAAGAACCTTCTGTATATTGGCTATCAACGCTCTGTGACAGGAGGCTCTGTGACAACGACACCAACACCGCAATCCGCTCCTCTGCTGACGCCTGCCGAGGTGGCGAGCATGTTCCGGGTGGACCCGAAGACGGTGACCCGCTGGGCCAAGACCGGGAAGCTGACTTCGATCCGCACTCTCGGCGGCCACCGGCGTTACCAGGAAGCGGAGGTCCGCGCGCTCCTCACCGGCATCTCGCCCGGGGACGCTCTGGCCTAGATCGTGTTTCTTCCGCGCCCGGGGTTCCTCCCAGGTTGGCGAAGCCGACCTGGGAGTTCCGGGAGTCCCAGCTCTCGGGCCGTTGGTCGGCGTGTCGGGGGTTTGTGGTGCCGCGGGTCACGTGTCGACGAGACGTCGCACCGAGCGGGGCTACCCTCGTTCTCATGGACGTCGGGCTCAAGCGTGAGATCGAGGCGAAGGTTCACGCCGGCGAGCGGCTCAGCCGAGCGGACGGCGAGGCCCTCTACACCAGCGACGAGCTGGCCTGGCTGGGGGAGCTGGCGCACTCCGTCCGCGTCCGCAAGAACGGGGACGCGACGTACTTCAACGTCAACCGGCATCTGAACCTCACGAACGTGTGCGCGGCATCCTGCGCCTACTGCTCGTTCCAGCGCAAACCTGGCGAGACCGACGCGTACACGATGCGCATAGAAGAGGCGGTGCGGCTGGCCAGGGCGATGGAGCCTGCTGGCATCACCGAGCTGCACATCGTCAACGGCCTGCACCCCACACTGCCGTGGCGTTACTATCCGCGATCGCTGCGTGAGCTGTCCAAGGCGCTGCCGGGTGTGGCGCTCAAGGCGTTCACGGCCACCGAGATCCACTGGTTCGAGAAGATCAGCGGCCTGCCCGCCGAGGAGATCCTCGACGAGCTGATCGACGCCGGTCTGGAATCGCTGACCGGGGGCGGAGCGGAGATCTTCGACTGGGAGGTCCGCCAGCACATCGTGGGGCACGAGACGCACTGGGAGGACTGGTCGCGCATCCACCGCCTCGCCCATTCCAAGGGTCTGCGGACACCGGCCACCATGCTCTACGGCCACATCGAACAGCCGCGGCACCGGGTCGACCATGTGCTGCGACTGCGCGAGCTGCAGGACGAGACCGGCGGGTTCGTGGTGTTCATCCCGTTGCGCTTCCAGCACGATGCTGCCGGTGACCCACGCAACCGGCTCATGAACCAACCGATGGCGACCGGAGCCGAGGCGCTGAAGACATTCGCGATATCCCGGCTGCTCTTCGACAACGTCGATCACATCAAGTGCTTCTGGGTGATGCACGGTCTGACCACCGCCCAGCTCGCCCTGAACTTCGGCGCGGACGACCTGGACGGGTCCGTCGTCGAATACAAGATCACCCATGACGCCGACGGTTTCGGAACGCCGGACACGATGACCCGTGACGACCTGCTCGGGGTGATCAGGGATGCCGGGTTCCGCCCGGTGGAGCGGGACACCCGATACCGCGTGATCCGAGAGTTCGACGGTCCCGATCCCGCCCGCCGGGACCTCCCCCAAGAGATCAGTGCCTAGCCAAAGGCGGCGCGATCATGTTTTTCGCGCCGCCGGAGGCGT
>NZ_CAAAFR010000184.1:0-51181 GCF_900634745.1 Protofrankia symbiont of Coriaria ruscifolia | reverse complement strand
TGGGAAGATTGCTAGCCAAAGGCGGCGCGATCATGGATAGTGACCAGCTGGACGACCGAGATGAGCGGACGTCACAATCGGCCCCGCCGGGGCGCCGTGCCCGGCCGAAGGGATCCGTGGGGATCGGCTCCATCTTCACGCTGGCCTTCCTGGTGATTCTCCTGCCGGGTGTGGCTGGGTATGCCCTGCTGCGGCTCGCCGGTCTGGCGATCGGCCCGTCCGGCCTGCTCGGCCTGCTGCTGATGTTTGTCTGTCTGGGGCTGTATCCGTCCCTGCTGCAACGTCTGGGCTGGGTGCCCCGGCGTGCCCGCCGGCCGAGATGACAGTGAGATGGGATGAACCGGCCGCGTGTGTCCGGACGCCGGGAACCGGGAGGATTCGTGAATCTTCATAAGAGGATGGCGGACAGCTCGGGGCGGGCGCTGCCCCAGGAACTGTCCGGGCCGTCGCCGTCATCGTCCGGGTCGTCGTCGAGGCCGGGTCTGCTCGCCATCAACGCCCGCTACTTCGCGTTGCGGGCCGTCATCTTCGCCGCCGTGCTGACGGCCGTGCTGGCCCTGGGAGCGCACTGGCTGCTGGGCTTTGCCGTTGCGGTGGTCCTCAGTGGGCTCGTGAGCTATCCGCTGGCGATTCGCCAGCGCCGGGCGGTGCTCGGTGCCCTCGCGCAACGACGCGGTTGGCTGCGTTGACCGGCGAGCCCCCTCGACGTCATGACGTCGCGCATCATGACGTCGCACATCACGACGTCGCACGACAGCGCGAAGTCGCACAGGCGACCGACCAGGCGGGGGCGCACGCGGCGGTGTCGTCGCTGCCGGCCCAGAGCCGGTCGCCCGCACAGGCGCCCGTACCGATGCGCCCGCGGGTCGGCCACATCCAGTTTCTCAACTGTCTCCCGCTCTACTGGGGTCTGGTGCATTCCGGGGCGGTGCTGGACGTCGAACTGACCAAGAACACCCCCGACCGGCTCAATGAGGCGCTGGTGGCGGGCGATCTCGATATAGGCCCGATCAGCCTGGTCGAGTATCTGCGGCACGCCGACGACCTCGTCGTCCTGCCGGACATCGCGGTCGGTTCCGACGGTCCGGTGCTGTCGGTGGTGCTCGTGAGCTCCGTACCGTTGGACCGGATCCGATCGGTCGCACTGGGTTCCACGTCGCGGACGAGTGTGCTGCTCGCGCAGATGCTGCTGGAGGATCGGCTGGGGCTGCACCCGACCTACACGAGCATGCCGCCCGACCTCCCCCTGATGTTGCGCGAGGCCGACGCAGCCGTACTGATCGGTGACGTGGCATTGCGGGCCACCTATGACGCCGAGCGCGCCGGGGATGCGCATCCGCTGCACATCGTCGATCTGGGTGCGGCCTGGCGGGACTGGTCGGGGTTGCCGATGGTGTTCGCGGTATGGGCGGCACGCCGTGACTTCGCCCAGGTCCGCCCGGGGGTGGTCAAGGAGGTTCACGACGCCTTTCGCGGCAGTCTTGATCTCGCGTTACGCCAGGTGGACGTCGTAGCCCGGCATGCGGCGCGCTGGGAGGTGTTCGACGTGGCGACGTTGACGCGGTACTTCACGACTTTGGACTTTTCGTTGGGGGAGCGTCAGCTCGAGGGAATAATGGCTTTCGCCCGGCAGGCGGCGGCGCGAGATGCTGTCCCACCGGGCGTGAACGTGATATTCGCCGGCGAGTAGGTACGAGCGGGTAGGAACAGGCGAACGGGTATAGGTATACGCACGGCCGCCGGTTGTTGTCCGCGGTGATACGGCCTGTTGTTCGTGTCGGCGCGCCCTGTTGTCCGCGGCGGTACGCCCTCTTCGCGCGGGTGGTCATGCTGATAGTCACATGCGGAATCTCGCGGGAACCCGTTGCCCGGACGCTGCTGTGGGTGCTGCCGGTACGGGTGTGTTGGAAGTTGCCGGCAACCATCATCGGTGTTGCCGGCCCGCCGGACATCGATGACAATCCGCAAGGAACCGTTTCACATCGTTTCGCAATTGTGAACAGGGGCGATTGCGGGATGTCTCGTGATTGTGGGACGTCTTGTGCCGGCGGGTGCCCCGCCGCCGTGGGATTCGATAGGGGCTAGCTCCGGAAACCATCCTGAATGACGATGGGCGGGTGGTGCCGGCGCGGCGTAGAACGTCGGATATGGACGGAGAGCCAGGTGCGCAGGATGCCGTCCGCGTCGTGGTGGCCGACGATGCCGATGGTGTGCGCGATCTCGTTTGTCTCCTGTTGGACATGGAGCCCGACTTCGTGGTCGTCGGCCAGGCCAGGGACGGGGCCGAAGCAATTGAGATCGTTTCGTGTACCGAACCCGACCTGGTCCTGCTCGACGTCGCCATGCCCGTCATGGACGGCCTTGCTGCGTTGCCCGCGGTTCGCCGGGTCGCCCCCCGGGCTCGAGTGGTCATCTTCACCGGATTCTCCGAGCAGGCTCTCGGCGAACAGGCTTCGGCACTCGGCGCGCATGCCCTGATCGAGAAGGGCCTTGCCGTGGACAGCCTGGTCGACCGCCTGCGGGAGGTGTGTGGACGTGCTCCCGCCCCGGTCGCCGTAAGCCGGTCCACCCGGCGCTGAACCGCTGAATCACTCAACCGTTGACCCGTTTACCGCCGTTGACCCCTTTACCCACCGATCCGCTGAACAATGAAATCGTGCGGTGCGGGTTGCCGGCAGGCGGCCACCCCGGATTTTCGACGCTCCGTAGCCTTATCCTGATTTTGGGTGCAGTAGCTGTCTTGTGGGTGCCCGATGTGAAAGCATAGGGCGTGTGACCGCGCGCCCGGATCTCCGTCTGCCCAGTTCAGGCATGACGGACTTCGGCCCGGATGTCCGTCGGGCGGGCCTTGTGCGCGCAGACTGTGCGCTGGTGGACTTCGGACTGGTTGCGCGACTGCACGTCGACCTGCTCAGGGTCGCGAGCGCGGTCTGTCCGCGTCACATCTGACCTTCCCGCCGCGCCACCGTTGTCGGCGCATCCTGCACCCGGCTGCGAGAGATTTGATGACCACCCCTGCACGTTCCCGTTCCGCGCGTCCGTCCCGCCCGAAGGGACAGGGTCAGTGGGCGCTCGGTCACCTGGAACCCCTCAATCCCAACGAGCGGATGAAGAAGGACCAGGACGGCCTCGCCGTCCGGGACCGGATCCTCAACCGCTACCCCTACACGGGCTTCGCCGGTATCGACCCCCAGGACCTTCGGGGGCGGTTCCGCTGGTGGGGGCTGTACACCCAGCGCAGGGAGGGCATCGACGGCGGCAAGACGGCCGTCCTCGAGCCCGAGGAGCTCGACGCCCCGTTCTTCATGCAGCGCATCCGCCTCGACGGCGGCCGGCTGACCAGCGATCAGCTCCGCGTCATCGCCGGGATCTCCACCCGCTACGGGCGGGACGTCGCCGACGTCACCGACCGTCAGAACATCCAGCTCCATTGGATCCGCATCGAGGACGTTCCGGCGATCTGGGCGGCGCTCGAGGGCGCCGGGATGACGACGGCCGAGGCGTGCGGTGACACTCCCCGCGTCATCCTGGGATGCCCGTTGGCCGGCGTCGACGGCGACGAGGTCATCGACGCCACCCCGGTGATCGAGGAGACGGTCCGGCGCTATGTGGGCGACACGTCCCTGAGCAATCTGCCGCGCAAGTTCAAAAGCGCCATCTCCGGCTGTGCCGACCACTGCACACTGCACGAGATCAACGACATCGCGTTCGTCGGGGCCGTCCACCCCGAACTCGGCGCCGGCTACGACCTGTGGGTCGGTGGCGGCCTGTCGACGAACCCCAAGCTCGGGGTCAGGCTCGGCACCTTTGTGACCCCCGGCCGGGTCGCCGAGGTCTGGCATGGCGTGGCCAGCCTGTTCCGGGACTACGGCTACCGGCGGATGCGTACCCGGGCCCGGCTGAAGTTCCTGGTGGCCGACATGGGGCCCGA
This sequence comes from Protofrankia symbiont of Coriaria ruscifolia, assembly GCF_900634745.1. Lineage (NCBI taxonomy): Bacteria > Bacillati > Actinomycetota > Actinomycetes > Frankiales > Frankiaceae > Protofrankia > Protofrankia symbiont of Coriaria ruscifolia. The sequence continues at coordinate 47,250 of NZ_CAAAFR010000184.1, read as the reverse complement.
ATGGGTCCGAGCCACCCTGGAGAAGGAGTATCTGACCGCGCCGCTGCCCGACGGCCCGCCGCCGGCGCCGCCACGCAACGAGGGGCGCGACCACATAGGCGTCCACCAGCAGACCGATGGCCGCCTCGCGGTCGGGTTCGCCCCCCGCGCCGGGCGGCTCACCGGTACCGCGCTCACCGCGGTCGCGGATCTCTCCGACCGTTTCGCCGCCGGTCGCATCCGGGCGACGACCACGCAGAAGCTGGTCATCCTCGACGTCGACCCGGCCAGGGCCGACGAGCTGGAGGCCGAACTCACCGCGCTCGACCTGGTCGTGCGGCCGAGTGTGTTCCGGCGCGGCACCATGGCCTGCACCGGTATCGAGTTCTGCAAACTCGCTATCGTCGAGACCAAGGCGAAGGCCGGTTCGTTGATCGACGAACTTGAACGCCGCCTGCCGGATTTCACCGAGCCGATCGGTATCCACGTCAACGGATGCCCCAATGCCTGCGCGCGTTTCCAGGTCGCCGACATCGGGCTCAAGGGTTCCCTGGTCCCGGACGCCTCCGGGGAACTCGTCGAGGGGTTCCAGGTCCATCTCGGCGGTCACCTCGGCACCCGGTCACGGCTCGGCCGGAAGTCCCGGGGGTTGAAGGTCACCTCTGCCGGGGTCGTCGACTACGTCGACGGACTGCTCCGCGCCTATTCCGTCGGCCGTGGCGAGGGTGAGTCCTTCGCGGACTGGGTGGAACGGGTGGACGAGTCCGTGCTCGCCGTTTCGTCCAGCGAGGGCCGTGCGTCCCGCGGCGGCGGCTCCGGTGGCACCGGATCCCGCGGCGGCGGCTCCGGTGATGGCACTGCTGGCGGGGTTCGCGCGTCCGGCGGTGATACGTCCGGCGGAGCCGGTTCGGCGGCGGGTACCGATGCGCTGGGCAACGGGCGGCTCGGAGGCGGCGATGGCTAGCGCTCATTCGGTCCCGTTCTACTGCCCGTACTGCGGCGAGGAGGACCTCGTCCCCTACCTGCCGGTCGGGGATGTGTCCGCCGGGTCGGGTCATGGCCAGTGGTCGTGTGGTAGCTGCCGGCGGGCGTTCCGACTGAGTCTGACCGCGCTTGCGGTTGCGGTGACGCCGGCCGCAGCCCACGCCGTCCCGTCCTTTGAACAGGGAGTCGTCGCAGCAACGGAGGAGAGGCGCTGATGGATACCGCGTTGAAGGCTCGGGCCCTACGTGCCGGTGACGAACTGGAGGGCGCGCAGGCCGAGGAGATCCTGAGCTGGGCGGTGGAGCAGTTCGGTACGAAGTTCGCTGTCGCCGCGTCCATGGCCGAGGCGGTGCTCGTCGACATGCTCTCCCGGATCCGCTCGGACGTCCCGGTAGTGTTCATCGACACCGGCTACCATTTTGCCGAGACGGTCGGCACCCGGGACGCGGTCGCACACCGTTACGATCTGCCACTGGTCAGCATTGGCCCACAGCTGACCGTAGCCGGTCAGGACGCCGTGTACGGGCCGAAGCTTTTCGAGCGTGACCCGGACCAGTGCTGCCGGATGCGTAAGGTCGTGCCCCTGGACCGGGCGCTCGCGCCGTACCGGGCATGGGCGGCGGGTTCGCGGCGGGCCGAGAGCGCCGGGCGCAAGAACCTGCCGGTCGTGGGGTGGGACGAACGCCGCGGCAAGGTGAAGGTCCACCCGTTGGCGGCATGGAGGGACGAGGACGTCGACCGCTACGTTCAGGAGCATGGGGTCATCGTCAACCCGCTGCTGTCCGACGGCTACGACTCGGTCGGCTGCTGGCCGTGCACCGAACGCGGCCAGGGGCGCGCAGGCCGCTGGATCGGCTCGACCAAGACCGAATGCGGCATCCACTGACCTTTTCGCCCGGCTCCTTTTCGTTTGACCCCTGTCGGTCGATTCTTGTCCCGTGGATCCGGTGGTAACCGTACTCGGCCAACGGTCCTTGGTGCGACCGTTCATTAACACTGTGGATTCCTGATGCGGTTGCCGGGGCGGTATCGGCCGCCCACGGCAGCCATGTGAGCAGAACTGTGAGCCGCGCGGCGGGGACGGTTGAGCAGTTTTTGCTGTTGCTGGCGGGAGCGGAGCCCGACGGTCAGCTACTGGACGTGTTCATCTTTCAACGTGGCGCGCAGCGAGTACTGCACCGGGACAGGTTGACCGGTGAGGATCAGCCGCCAACGGTCGTCCTGCCCACGCACCATCTGCTCCTCGCGCCCCTCCGGGCCGTCGGCATCGAGGTACTCGGTGAGCGCCTCGACGCGCAATCCGGCGTCTGCCGCGGCGGTCACGATCTCGCCTAGGCCGTGGGGGTACTGCACGGTCTCCGTCGTCTCCAGACGAGTGGCGCTGCTCGCGTAGAACGCCGTCGACCGGAGACGATGGGCGGCGCCTCCTTGGTGGGGGAAGTCGAACCTGACGGGGTCGACCGAGTCGATCATCTGTGTCAGCGGGTGCCCGTCCACCAGCACCAGGACACCGCCGGAACGCAGCGCCGTGGCCGCAGCGGACATCCAGGCCGTCACGTCGGCGATCCAGGACAGCACACCGTAGGAGGCGAAGACGACGTCGAACGAGCCAGCCAGGTCCGCCGGCAGCCGCTGCGCGTCCGCCTGGACGAACCGCGCGTCGATCCCCGCGGTGGTGGCGAGCGATCGGGCACGTTCCACCGCAACGGGCGAGAAGTCCAGACCGGTGACCCGCGCGCCGAGCCGGGCCCACGACAGCGTCCCCAACCCGAAATGGCACTGCACGTGCAGGAGATCGACACCGGAGACGGACCCTACCGCCGCGGCCATCTCCTCCCGCTCCCGTGCGCTCAGCATGCAACGACCGGCGAGAAAGCCCGCGACGTCGTAGTAGTCGTCCTGCCCGTGCAGGCGCGCCAGCTCGTCCCACCGCGCCCGGTTCAGCTCCGCCGCGTCGTCCACAGGGCAGACAGTGTAGCGAGGCACTGGCGTACGCGGCGGGACAGCTGAGCCGTTCCTGCCGGTGCCACGCGGTGTGGAACCCGGCCCCAACTACGAAGGTGGCTGTGTTCGAGCGAGGGCGAGGACGAGTTGGACGTCGCAGGCGCAGCGTTCGCCGGGCGACGTGAACGCTGGTCACTGACCCAGCGATGACGGTGTACCCGTCGCGCTCACCGGACGCGGCACGTCAGCATCCACGGCGGCGCGTACTCTCATCCAGCTTCGCCATGAAGATCTGGCTTATGAAGCCGTCCGCCGATCACTCCTGTACGCAGAGAAAACGGGAGACGAAGTCCTCTATGTCACGTGCGGCGACAGCCTGAACTGGATTCTGATACGACAAGCACGTTTCGTTGAGGCGGAACAAACCGCTGCCAGGCTCGCGTCGTCCATAGAACCGAGAATGAGTACTGTGGACCGCGTCCGGCTAGGGACTTGGGGACGCCTTCACCTGCAGGCGTCTTCCGCGGCAGCGCGTAAATAACCGGCCGACCTATGCCGCGGAGCATCTGTCGCTGGCGCGCGCTGCCGCCGTAAGGCTCGGGGATAGTCAAATGAGTCTGGAACCCTACCAGACGATGTTCAGCTCGAGCATGGCGTCCGCAATCGAGATTGAGTCCGCAATGGTAGTCGGTGAGTCCGATCGAGCACTTAACCTCGCAGCATCCACAATGATAAGAAAATGGAATTGGGGGGCTACCTGGGAACGGCATCTGCTGACAGTCGCTGAGGCTGAACTTGAGAACCGGCGGTATGCGGATGCCAACGAAACAATCATGAAGGCCCGGAAGGCCGCGCCCGAATGGCTGGTGAACCAGCGGCTGGCCCGTCGCCTTGTTCGCGACCTTCTCGACTCGCGAGGGGTTCGATGGGCTCGGAACTCGGGCTTGGCTGATCTAGCCGCACAGATGAAGATCGCCGTGTAGCGTTCGTCGGAACGGTGGAAGATGCGCCCCCTGAAGAGACGGGGCGTCCCTGACCGTGCCCACGGTTGGTCCATCTGATCATGCATGGTTCACCCATGATTGAAATCGGGGTGCGTTGGAGAGAGCGTCGGAAGACCGGTGAGCCTGTGTGAGAGCGGCCTACGGGACGTGAGCCACGCGTACCCGTAGGTAGTTCGCTCCGCAGCTGACGGCACCTTGCCAGCCATCATTGAGCTGACTTGCTCCGGAGCGGCTTGTTCGAGCGGCACGGTCGGCAGTTCGTCGGTGTTGTACGCGACGTTGACTTCGGCTTCTTCTGTTCATGCCAGGGCGGCTTCCAGCCCAAGTTTGATGGCGTGGCCACGGCACGCGACTTCCAGGAGCGGTTCCGCCTGGCCACAGTCGGGCCGTAAGTCAGCGGTCGGCCGTTAGCTCGCCGAACACCGCCATCCGCACGGCCGCCACGTCGGTCAGGTCGGGCAGCACGGCGTCCGCTCCCGTCGCCGCCAGCTCTGCGGCGTTGCTCGCACCCGTGGCCACGCCAACCGCCCGGACTCCGGCGCCGTGGGCGCCCTCGATGCCGTGCGGCGTGTCCCCGATGACCACCACACGACCCGGTGCGAACGCCACGCCGTACCTGACCTCGGCCCGCTTGATCGCCAGCCGTACCAGCACGGCTCGATCGCCGTCGTCATCCCCGTAACCGCCGACCTCAAGGTCGAGGTGCACCGTCAGGCCGAAGACGTTGAGTTTCGTGGACACGACAGAGCGGATGTCGCCGGTCACCACCGACTGCACGGTGCCATCGGCCACCAGAGCAGCGATCGCCTCGCGGGTACCCGGCTACCGCGCGCCGGCCTCCCGCATCCGTCCTTCAGGCTGGCGGGCGGCGTCGCTCAGCGCCTCGTAGAAGGCGTTGAACATCGGCTCGTCGTCCGAGATGCCGTTGAGTCGCAGCGTGTCGAGCAGGATAGCCCGCTCAGTGCGGCCCGTCATGTCGGCCAGCTCGCCGAGGGGCTTGCCGGTCACGATCTGGAACGCCACGGCGTAGATCTCCCGGCTGACCGGGCCGATGTTGACGAGGGTGCGGTCGATGTCCCAGAGGAGGAGGGCGGGCGTCGCGGTCACTGGCATATGATCTCGCGGCTGAGGTTCGTCCGAGACGTGCTGCTGCGCGGCGGTAGCGTCGCAAGGATGAGCGAGGGCCAAGGAACCGGGACGGCGGACGGGTCGGCGCAGGCTTCGGGAGAGGTCTGGTTGGTCGGGGCCGGGCCCGGTGATCCGGGGTTACTCACCGTTCGTGGTCGGGAACTGCTTGGTGTGGCCGATGTCGTCGTCACCGACCGCCTGGTGTCGGCTGACGTTCTCGGGTATGTCCGGCCCGGAGCAGAGATCATCCACAGTGGCAAGAGCGCTGGCGCGCTTACCCGTACGCAGGACAGCGTCAACGCGTTGCTGGTCGAACGGGCGCTTGAGGGTTGCATGGTCGTCCGGCTCAAGGGCGGGGACCCGTTCCTGCTCGGCCGCGGCGGCGAGGAGGCGGAGGCGTGCCGGCTCGCCGGCGTGCGGTGCACGGTTGTCCCGGGGGTGACCGCGGCATTCGCCGCCCCCGCGTACGCCGGCATCCCGGTCACCCACCGTGGTATCGCTCAGGATGTCGCGGTCGTCTCCGGTCATCTGCCACCCGGCCATCCCGACTCCACCGTCGACTGGGCGGCGCTCGGTGCGTCCCGGATGACCATCGTCGTGCTGATGGGGATCGCCCGGCTCACCGACGTCACCGCGGCCCTCATCGACGGCGGACGGTCGCCCGACACGCCTGTCGCGGTGATCGAACGTGCCACGACACCGGCGCAACGGGTCGTGCGCGGCACCCTCGACGCGGTCGCGGTCGACGCGGTCGCGCAGGGTGTGCGATCACCGGCTGTCGTGGTGGTCGGCGACGTCGCGGCCCGCCGCGACGCGGTACCGCGGATCTTCCTCCGCTCCGACGGCGGGAATGGTGACGGTGACATGCGGGGGTCTGCCGCCGACCCGCCAACCGCGGGCGCCGATGCCGACCGTCCCCTGGCGGGGGTCCGGGTCCTTGTTCCACGGACGAGACCGCGTCCCGGTCTGTTGGCCGCCCGGCTGCGCGCGCTCGGCGCGGACGCCGTGGAGACCACCGTCTCGCGTCCCGGGCCGGTGACCGACCCGGCACCGATGCTGTCAGCGCTTGCCGGCGCGGATGCGTTGGTGCTGGCGGGTGTCGCGGAGGTCGGGGCGGTTGTCGCGCTGCTGCGCCGGGCCGGCCGCGACACCCGTGCGCTTGCCGGGCTCGTGCTGGTGGCCGCCGATCCCGAAGCGGAGGTCGCGCTGGAGGCCCTCGGGCTGTCCTGTGTCCGGTCGCTCGTCAGCGTGCAGGGCACAAAGCCGCAGGGGACGGAGCAGGCCACGGAATCTTTTGGCGTGCAGGGCGCAGAGCCTGTTGGCGTGCAGGGCGTATACCGGCCGCTGCTCGTCCCCGGTTCGGCGAGCGGCACTCCCCGAGTGGCGGTGTGCGCATCCGCGCTGCCGCCCGCCGGAGTGGAAACGGTGCGCAGGATCAGCCTCCTGACCGACATCGTCGCCGAGCCTGATCCGCGGATCATTGAGGAGATACGACACGGCGATCTGCACGCGGCGGCGTTCGCGTCGTCCACCGCGGCTCGTGCGACCGTTGCACTGTACGGCCCTCTACCAGCCGGGATCATGGTGGCCGCGATGGGCCGGCGGACCGCCGCGGCCTGCCGGCACGCCGGCATCCGGGTGGACGCGGTGGCAACCGAACCCGGCATCCACCCGCTGGCTGTGGCGGTCACCGCCGCCGTCACCGTTACCAGGGCCCGCTCGGGGCGAGGGAACGGCCGGTGAGAGCGTCGTCGATGCGGGCGGTGACAGCGGTCAGCACGCCGGGATGCAGCCCGAGCGGTGCGGTCAGCGTCCAGCGGGTGTGAGGGAAGCGCTCCTGAGCCTGGACGAGAGCAGCCGGGATGTCCTGCGACGTGTGGTTGCCGTCGAACAGGAAGAACGGGTGGGCCACGATCTCGGTGCAGCCGGCGGCGGCCAGGTTGCCGTAGCCGGCGATAATGTCAGGCTGGACCACTTCCAGGAACGCCGGTTGCACCGCGTGCCAGCGGACCTGGGGGTGACTGCTTGTTACTACTCGGTCGGGCGTAGGGGTTGTGGCCTGGCCGGGTGTGGGGGTTGTAGCCCGGCCAGGCGTGGTGAGCAGGCGTGCTACCTCGCGGACGGTCGCGTTCGCCTCGTCCCGCCGTGAGCCGTGCCCGATCACCAGTAGACCCCGCATGTCCACCAGTCTGCGCCAGTGGCGTGTTCATCGGGTAACGACGGTGTTCGTCGGATGGTGCATCGACGGTGACAGCGGTGTCCGGCCGTCAGATGCCAGTGGTGATCGCCAGGTATTGACTGTCGAATTGTCAGGTGTTGTCGGGTGGTGATTGTCAGGTGGTGGTATTTGGGCCGTCAGGCGGCGGCGGCGCCGTCGTCGGAGCTGTGACCGGGGAAGACCTTGGCGGACGGGTCGATGATCGGGGCCGCGTTGTTCACAGCGGTCGCGACCTCACCGAAACCGGTCGCGATCAAGCGTACCTTGCCCGGGTATTCGGTGATGTCGCCGGCGGCGAAGATTCGTTCGATCCCGGTCGCCATGGTCGAGTCCACCACGATGTGGCGCTTGTTGATGGTCAGGTTCCAGCGGGTCAGGGGCCCCAGATCGGCGGTGAACCCGAGGGCCGCGACGACTGCCTGGGCCGGGCGGACCTGACGGTCGCCGGACTTGTTGTTCACCAGTTCGACCTTTTCCACCTGGTTGTCACCGTGGATGGCCGCGACCTCGGTGTACGTCAGCACCTCGACACTGGAGGACAGCACCTTCTCGATGGTGTGCGCGTGCGCACGGAACCGGTCCCGCCGGTGGACCAGGGCCACCGATCGTGCCAGCGGCTCCAGGGCGAGCGCCCAGTCGAAGGCGCTGTCGCCCCCGCCGACGATGACGACGTCCGCGTTGGCGTAGACGTCCAGTTTCGGGACGAAGTACACCAGGCCACGGCCGAGGTGATCGCTGCCGACGGGGAGCGGGCGTGGCGTGAACGTCCCGAGCCCACCGGTGATGACGACGGCCTTGGCCCGGACCCGCGTCCCCTGCGCGCTGGTGACCACGACGGCGTCGGCCTCGTGGGTCAGTTCGGTTGCCTGCTGGCCGAGCAGGTAGGTGGGCGAGAACGCGCCGGCCTGGGCGACAAGGGCGGTGATGAGATCCCGGCCCCGTACCGCGGGAAACCCGGCCACATCATAGATTATTTTTTCCGGGTACATTGCGGTGACCTGACCGCCCGCTTCGGGAAGCGAGTCCATCAACGTTACGGACATCCCGCGGAATCCGGCGTAGTAGGCACCGAAGAGCCCGGCCGGGCCAGCACCAATGATCAACATGTCGGTGTCGACATCCGCCGATGTCGAGCCGTCGGGACCAGTAGTGATCAGTGCGTCCACACGCGACTCCTGTTGCCATGTGGCTCGGCCGGACCAGATATGCAGGGGCCGGGTGGAGCCACCGGAAGACTTTTTCACTCATCCTGCCGCATCGAACAGCGATGCGTCGCAACCCGCGCGCTGACGTCAGCGCGCCGCGCGAACATGTGCAGCGGCTCGAGTCCCTGGCCGTGACCTGGGGACTTGGGCCTCCTGGCAGCGCGAGAGAAATATGATCGCGCTGCCTTCGGCTCTAGTAGACAGTTACCGTCGAAGCCGTCGGCCTGTGCGAGTTGGTGATTATGACGCGTGGCCGGGATGGTGATCGGGAGGCCGATGATCGAGGAAACACGGCAGACGGGGGCGCGGGCGTGAGGCTGGCACCGGGATGGGAGCACCCGAGAGCCGTCATGCCCCTCCAGCGCGACGACCCCGGTGCGGTCGGCCGGTACCGGATCACCGGTCGACTCGGGGCGGGCGGCATGGGCGTGGTCTACCTGGGCCTGGACACCGCCGGCCGTCCAGCGGCGGTGAAGGTGATCAGGGCGGATCTGGCCGCCGATCCGGAGTTCAGGGCACGGTTCGCCGACGAGGTGGCGGCCGCCCGGCGGGTCGCGCCTTTCTGCACCGCGCAGGTCCTGGACGCCGATCCCGGAGCTCGACTGCCCTACCTGGTGACCGAGTACATCGACGGGGTCCGCCTCGACGACGTCGTCACCAGCCGCGGGCCGCTGTCGCTGTCGACGTTGCAGGGCGTCGCGGTCGGGGTGGCGTCCGCGCTGACCGCCATCCACGGCGCCGGGATCGTGCACCGCGATCTGAAGCCGAGCAACGTCCTGCTGTCCTACTCGGGTCCGCGGGTCATCGATTTCGGTATCGCCAGGGCAGCGGACGCGGCAGTTGGGCGCACCCGGTCCGGCCTGGTGCTGGGATCGGCAGGCTGGATGGCGCCCGAGCAGATGGAGGGAGTGCCGGTCGGCCCGCCCGCCGACGTCTTCGCCTGGGGTCTGCTGATCGCATATGCCGCGACCGGTCGCCATCCCTTCGGCGGTGGTGCGCCGCTGGAGGTGGCGCAGCGGATGGCCGTCGAGCGGCCGACCCTGGAGGATCTTCCCGCTGGCCTGCGTCCACTGGTCGCCTCGACGCTCGCCCGCGATCCGCACGCCCGTCCGTCCGCCGAGCGCCTCGTCCTGGTGTTGCTCGGTGACCGGGGGCGTTCCGGGGGCGACACCCGTGCGGCCGTCACCCAGGTCCTCGGCGATACGTGGATCTCTGGTGACACGCGGCCGGACGGCCGGTATGCCCGTGCCGATGGCGCGGTCCGGCCGGCTGTCGGTGGCGCAGTCCGTCCGGCGGCCTCTGGTGGCGGTGTGGCCGGTGGCGGTGCGGCCGGTGGCGGGGGGAGCGCCCCCCGACCCGCTGGCCAGGGCGGACCGGTTCACCCCGGGCGCGGGCAGGCTGCCGGGCCGCCACCGCACGCCTGGGGAGAGGGCGACCGTGCACGACCCCAGGCGCCCCTCGCGCCGCGCCGCGCCCGTCGTCCTCGTCGTCCCCTGCGGCCGCGAATACCGGGAAAGCGGCTGATCGTTCTTCTTTTGCTGATCTTTCTGGTGATGTCCGGCATCGACCAGCTGGGGCGTATCTGGGACGATCAGCGGGGCCGGCTGTGGGAACAGGTCTGGACCCACCTGGAGGACGGTTTCCAGCACGAGGTCGTCGACCGCGTGCGTAACACCGTCGACGACATCCGCGACGGATCCGATCGGAGCTGATCGGAGCTGATGTGGTGGAGGTGAGTCGTAGAGGGCGGTGAGAACGAGGCGACCCGCCGTACCATCACAGGGTGAGCCTTGTGGATGCCGGCAGTGGTTTTCCGTCAGTGCAGGCGGATCCGTCAACTCCGAGAACACCGGTGACCGGTGACTCGGAGATTTCGTCCGTGCTCGCGCGCGCCGCGGACGGCGGGCGAATCACCGCCGAAGAGGCGCTGTTGCTGTACATGAGGGCTCCGCTGCACGCTCTCGGCCGAGCCGCGGACACCGTCCGCCGCCATCGTTTCCCGGACGACGTTGCCACGTACATCATCGACAGGAACATCAACTACACGAACGTGTGCGTGACCGCGTGCCGGTTCTGCGCGTTCTACCGCGCGCCCGGGCACAAGGAGGGGTGGGTCCGCGACGTCGACGACATCGTCGCCAGATGCGGCGAGGCCGTCGAGTTGGGCGCGACCCAGATCATGCTCCAGGGCGGCCATCATCCCGACTTCGGTATCGAGTGGTACGAGGGCACCTTCACGGCGATCAAACGTGCCTATCCCCAGCTGACCCTCCATTCGCTGGGCGCCAGCGAGGTCGTCCACATCGCCCGGACGTCCGGGCTGAGCTTTGCCGACGTCATCATCCGGCTGCGTGACGCGGGGCTCGACAGCTTCGCCGGAGCGGGCGCGGAGATCCTCACCGAGCGTCCCCGGCATGCGATCGCACCCCTGAAGGAGCCCGGACATGTGTGGCTGTCGGTGATGGAGACCGCCCACGGCCTCGGTCTTGAATCGACCGCGACGTTCATGATGGGCACCGGGGAGACCAACGCCGAGCGCATCGAACATCTGCGGATGATCCGTGACGTGCAGGACCGCACCGGTGGCTTCCGGTCCTTCATCCCCTGGACCTACCAGCCGGAAAACAACCACCTGCGTGGACGCACGCAGGCGTCGACCATCGAGTACCTGCGGCTGGTGGCGGTGGCCCGGCTGTTCTTCGACAATGTCGCGCACCTGCAGGGCTCCTGGTTGACGACCGGCAAGGAGGTCGGCCAGCTCACCCTGCACATGGGCGCGGACGACCTGGGCTCGGTCATGCTGGAGGAGAACGTGGTGTCCTCTGCCGGCGCCCGGCACCGGACCAACCGGGCCGAGCTCATCCACCTGATCCGCGCGGCCGACCGGATCCCGGCGCAGCGCGACACCCTCTACCGGCATCTGGTCGTACACCGTGATCCGGCGCAGGACCCCATGGACGACCGGGTGGTCTCACACTTCTCCTCGACCGCTCTGCCGATCGTCTCCGCTACGTAGGGTATCCAGCTATGTAGGGCGTTCAGGCATGCAGCGGCGCCACTGGCCGGTGTGACCGGGTTACCGCCTCGCCGCCCATGAGCCCGTGCGCGAGGTGCCGGCTAGCCTGTCGGGGTGACCGTGCCCACTGGACCGAAGATCGAACTTCATGTTCACCTGGAGGGCACCGTCCGCCCGGCGACATTGCTGGCGATGGCCCGGCGTAACGGGGAGTCGTTGCCGGCGACGACGGTCGAGAGCCTCACCGAGCTGTACCGTTTTCGGGACTTCGACCACTTCATCGAGATCTGGGTCCTCACCACGCACGTGATGCGCACCGCCGAGGACTTCCATCAGGTTGTCGTCGACTACGCGGCCGAGGCGTCCGCGCACGGTGCGGTCTACGTCGAGGGGATCTTCTCCCCGTGGTTCCGCGTCCAGCGCGGGATCTCCTGGGAGGAGATCTTCAACGGATATGCCGACGGGGTGGCCGAGGCCCGCGAACGGTTCGGCCTGCACATGAACCTCACCCCTGACGTCGACCGTGTCCTGCCGCCGGAGGCCGCCTGCGAGGTGGCGCGCCAGGCGGTCCGGTTCCGCGACCGGGGGATCGTCGGCCTGGGGCTGGGCGGACCGGAGGCCAACCATCCGCCCGAACCGTACGCACGGGCGTTCGCCATCGCCGCCGACGGTGGTCTGGCCGCCGTCCCCCACGCGGGTGAGAGCAGCGGGCCGGCCTCGATCCGTGGTGCGCTGGACGCCCTGGGCGCGCGCCGCATCCGCCACGGCATCCGTGCCCTGGACGATCCCGATCTCGTGGCCGAACTGGTCGAGCGGGACGTCGTCCTGGACGTGTGTCCGGTGTCCAATCTGCGGACACGTTCGGTGACGGATCTTTCTCTGCATCCCCTGCCCGCGCTGGTCGACGCGGGGGTGCGCTGCTCGCTGGCTACCGACGATCCGGCCATGTTCGACACCGATCTCGGCCGTGAGCACGCGGTGGCCGCGGCCTTGGGCGTATCCGCCCGTGACCTGTACGAGGCCGGAGCCGCCGGTGCGCTGTGTGACTCCCCGACGCGACAGCGGCTGGCGGCGATCGGGGCCGGGACCGACTGGGACGCCGTGCAGGTGGCGCTGGCCACGGCCGCCCGGACGGATCCGCTGGCCGCCGGTGTCACCACACCCGGCTCCCTGCCCGTCACCGCGTCCGGGTCCGGGTCCGCACCCCCGGTCGGGTCCGGGTCCGTCGGCGGTGCCGGAACCGCGGTGGTGCCGCAGTGAACGCCGTCCCGGGAAGCTCTGGAGGTACGGGAGGCCCGGCAGGAAGGACGGGAAGCCCGGGAAGCAGAGGAGGTACGGGAAGCGTGGCCCCGGTGCGCGTGGCCGGACCGGAGAAGCGGCCGGAGGAGGTCGCGGCCATGTTCGATGGTGTCGCGCGTCGTTACGACCTCACCAACGCGGTGCTCTCGGCCGGTCTGGACCGGACCTGGCGCAGCGCCACCGCAGATGCGCTGGAGCTGCGTCCAGGACTTCGGGTGCTGGATCTGGCCGCTGGCACCGGTACCTCGTCGTGGGCGTTCGCAGCCCACGGAGCCTCGGTCGTGGCCTGCGACTTCTCCCTGGGCATGCTCAGGGTCGGGCGCAGGCGCCTGCGTCACCGCCCGGCTGCCTCCGGTGGCGGCACGGTCGCACCGGTCGCCGGGGACGGACTCGCGCTGCCGTTCGCGGAGGCCTCCTTCGACCGCGTGACGATCTCGTTCGGCCTGCGTAACGTGGTCGACGTCGAGGCGTGCCTGGCAGAACTGGCGCGGGTGACCCGTCCCGGCGGACGCCTGGTGGTCTGCGAGTTCAGCCGTCCGACCTGGGCGCCGGGGCGCACGGTCTACATGGAGTACCTGATGCGAGCGCTGCCCGGCCTCGCCCGGGTGGTCAGCAGCAGCCCGGACGCCTACGTCTATCTGGCCGAGTCGATCCGGGCCTGGCCGGATCAGCCGGCCCTCGCCGGTCACATTGCCGGTGCCGGCTGGACTCAGGTGGGCTGGCGCAACCTCACCGGCGGCATCGTGGCCCTGCACCGGGCCTGGCGTCCAGCCTGACCGGGCCGGGCGGGCCGGACGCCAGGCGGTCAGACGGCGTGTGGTCGTCAGACATCAGGTGTCGTCACACACCAGGTGCGCCGGGGTAGGCCGGGCCGCGGACACTCGGACAGCCTGGGCCGTGGAAGGCCGTGGAAGGCCGTGGAAACAGCCGGACCGTGCGCCGCCCCGGGCGCCGGTGATCAGTTTGATGATCAGGTCGGGATGTGGGCCTCCAACCAGGTCAGCGTGCGGGCCCAGGCATCCTCGGCCGCGGCGGCGTTGTACGCGGCGGGTCGAGCGTCGCAGTGAAACCCGTGGCCGGCGTCCGGATAGCGGACGATCTTCGTGGGCGCGGGCGCGTCCTGTGCGGCCGATCGGATGGCCTCGACCTGCTCCACCGGGATGCTCTGGTCACGGTCGCCGAACAGGCCCAGCCACGGGGCCTGGAGCCGGGGCGCGATCTCGATCAGGGGTGCCTCGCCGAACCTGCCTTCGGCGAGCCCTCCGCCGTAGAAGCTGACGGCGGCCCCCAGCGGGCGGTGGACGGCCGCGATGGTCGCGACCGTCCCGCCCATGCAGAAGCCGACCACCGCTATACGGCCGACGGCGGTCCCCTCGTCGGCGAGCAGGGCCATGCTCGCGTCGACGTCCTCCAGGATGTCGAGGCTGTTGAGCGTCTGCATGGTCGGCCGGATCGCGGTGAAGTCTCCGTCGTAGGGGAAGACCGGTGAGCCGGCGCGGTGGAAGAGGGCCGGTGCGATGGCGCGCCAGCCGGCGGTGGCGAACCGGTCGCACACGTCCACGATGTAGTCGGTGAGCCCGAACGCCTCCTGGGCGACGACGACCCCACCTCGAGGTCTGCCGACCGGGTGGGCGACGAAGGCCTCCATGGGTCCGTCCGCGGTGGACAGCGTCACGGTCTCGCGGCTCATCTCTGCTCCTGTCCGGCGCACCAAGCTTGGATGCAACCCTATGAGGGGATCGCATCAGAGACGGAGCGACCCATGCTCCGCACTACCCCAGCGTGCGGGATCAATCACTGTGTTTCGGTGCGTCGTCCAGTATCCAGCGAATGGCCTGGGGATTTTGGCTTCTGGCAGCGTGGAATAAGCATGATCGCGTTGCCTTTGGCCCTTTGAAGCCTCTGGAGGAGGCTCGGGGGTACGCCGGCAGGCACGGTGGATCGGTGGGTCCGCGAGTCCGGCGGCTCACCGGGGCCGCTGGGGCCGCTTTTCGTGGCTTTGTTGATCATAGTTGATCGTTGCTGGTTGTCGCTCGGTGCGACGCCGCCGGTATGCGCCGGCCGGTTGGCGCGACGCGGAAGCCGGCGCGATCCCGGCGCCTGTGCCAACGGCGGGCGCAGGGCCTAGACTCGCCGTTGCGCTCGTGAAAATGTTCACGAGCGGCAGCAGTGCGGCAAATGGGAATACAACCGGCGATCCGGAGACGTGTGATCATGACAGCGGTCCAGGCCGAGCATGCCGATGTCATAGTTGTCGGCGCCGGGCCCGGTGGGTCGACGGCCGCCTGTCACCTGGCCCGGACCGGGCTTGATGTCGTCCTGCTGGAAAAGACCCGCTTCCCGCGGGAGAAAGTCTGCGGTGACGGGCTGACCCCCCGCGCCGTCCGCAGTCTCATCGAGATGGGCATTGACACCGGCACCGGAGCGGACGTGGGCGCCGGCACCGACAACAGCACCGGCATCCACGACAGGGATGATCCGCCTGGTCATCCGGGGCATGCCGGATCGCTCGCCGAGGCCGGCGAGGCCCGTGCGGTCGGCGAGGCCCGCGACGGCTCCGGATGGGCTCGAAACCGCGGTCTGCGTGTCATCGGTGGTGGGCTCCGCCTCGAACTACCCTGGCCGGAGCTGGCGAACTGGCCGGATTACGGTCTGGTCCGTCCCCGCCTCGACTTCGACGAGCTGCTTGCCCGGCACGCCGAGAAGGCCGGTGCCCGGCTGCGGGAGGAGACCACCGTCACCGGCCCGATCCTCGACGAGCGCACCGGACGGGTCACCGGTGTCCAGGCCAAGGCCGGACGCGGCGGGCAGCCGCTGGTGTTCCACGCCCCACTGGTGATCGCCGCGGACGGGAACAGCGCGCGGATGGCGTTGTCGCTCAACATTCGCCGCCGGGAGGACCGGCCGCTGGGCGTCGCGGTGCGCCAGTACTACCGCAGTCCCCGCACACATGACAACTACCTGGAATCCCACCTGGAACTGTGGGAAGGCAAGCCCGGCGCGTCCCGGCTGCTCCCCGGCTACGGGTGGATCTTCGGTGTGGGTGACGGAACGAGCAACGTCGGGCTCGGCATGCTCAACACCACCAGCGCCTTCCAGAACACCGACTACAAGGATCTGCTGCGGCGTTGGCTCAACGGGCTCCCGCCGGAGTGGGGTTACACCGAGGAGAACGCCACCGGGCCTGTTCGCGGCGGCGCTCTGCCGATGGCCTTCAACCGCGCACCGCACTACCGTGACGGTCTGCTGCTGGTCGGGGACGCCGGTGGCGTGGTCAATCCGTTCAACGGCGAGGGAATCGCCTATGCGATGGAGTCTGGACGGCTTGCGGCCGAAGTGACCGTACAGGCACTGGCCCGGTCCCAGGGACCGTCGCGGGAACGGGCGTTGCAGGCATACCCGAACGTCCTTCGCCAGCGGTACGGCGGCTACTACACGCTCGGGCGGGTGTTCGTCGAACTGATCGGAAACCCGACCGTGATGCGGACGGTGACTCGTTACGGGCTGCCACGGCCGACGCTCATGCGCTTCACTCTGAAGCTGCTGGCGAATCTCACCGATCCACGGGGAGGTGATGCGCTGGACCGCCTGATCAACGCTATGTCCCGGCTCGCGCCCGCAACCTGAGCATGCGGTGGCGGCACTGGCGAAAGCGGGGTCACGGGTTTTCCGGAATGCGGGTTCCGCTCGGTGAACCAACTGGCGGACGTGTCGACGGCATCGGCTTGGGCTGAAACATGCGGCGGGTGTGCGTGGACGCCCGTTCGTTCTGGAGGACCAAGGGCTACGTGATCATGCCTTTTCCGCCCCCGGACCACCACCGGGAAACCGGTTCGAACTTCCGGGTCGGACGTCGCGTAGGCTCCCTGGCGTCACCGGCGCCGGATTCGGCATAACCGGTGACCGCGGCCGGCATCGACGGCGTGATCCGGTCGTCCCTGCCGTGCCAACCGCGTACCGGCGGCCAGTCGTGAACCGGCGGTCAACCGTGAACCGGTAGCCGACGGTCAACTCCGACCGCGAACCGATAGCTGCTAACTGCCAACCGAAAACTGCCACGTCCCGCACCAGACCTGCAGAGAGGAGCTCGGCATGCTGTCGAACTACGTGCCGATCCTCGTACTTTTAGTGATCGCGTCGGCGTTCGCGATCGGATCTGTGATCATAGGCGCGCTGGTCGGCCCGAAGAGGTACAACCGCGCCAAGCTCGACGCATACGAGTGCGGAATCGAGCCGTCGCGCGAGCCTGTTGGTCCACACCGCTTTCCGGTGAAGTTCTACCTGACGGCGATGCTGTTCATCGTCTTCGACATCGAGATCATTTTTCTGTATCCGTGGGCGGTCGCGTTCGGCAGTCTGGGGATCTTCGGGCTTGTCGAGATGGTGCTGTTCGTCGCGACCGTTTTCGTCGCCTACGCCTACGTGTGGCGGCGGGGAGGCCTTGAATGGGACTAGAAGAGAAGCTACCCGGCGGCCTGCTGCTCACCACCGTCGAGAAGATGGCCAACTGGTCACGGCGGTCCTCCCTGTGGCCGGCCACGTTCGGCCTGGCCTGCTGCGCGATCGAGATGATGTCGACCGGTGCCGGCCGTTACGACCTCGCCCGGTTCGGGATGGAGGTGTTCCGGGCCAGCCCCCGGCAGGCCGATCTCATGATCGTTGCGGGTCGGGTGAGCCAGAAGATGGCTCCGGTGCTGCGCCAGATCTACGACCAGATGCCCGAACCCAAGTGGGTCCTGTCCATGGGCGTCTGCGCGAGCAGCGGTGGGATGTTCAACAACTACGCCATCGTGCAGGGCGTCGACCACATCGTCCCGGTGGACATGTACCTGCCGGGATGCCCGCCGCGTCCGGAGATGCTTATGGACGCGATCCTGAAGCTGCACGAGAAGATCCTGGCTGGCACGGTCACCGGTAAGGTCGCGTACACGAAGATCGGCGAGTCGCCCTATCCGAAGCCGATCGAGGTGGCCACGGCGCGGGCCGGTCTGCCGGCAGGCGCCATCGACACCAGCACGCTGTCGGTCAACGACCGCAAGCGGTTCCGCCTTCCCGCGGGTGCTCCGGCGCCGGCCGGGGCCGGAGCGGTCGAGCCGTCACTGGACGACCGGCGACCGGCTGCCATCGCCCCGGACTCGGTCTTCAGCCGGACCAAGCGCCTGCCACCGGCTTCCGGGCCGGTCGATGGCAGGCCGCCGGCTGACGGCGGACCGGTCGACCGCGGGCCGGCCGACGAGTCGCGCTCCGGGACCGCCCGGCCCACCGCGAACCCGTTGGACGTCGATCCCGCCGGTGAGGCCGCGTCATGAGCGAGCTCGTACCGGCATCAGGCGCGGCGTCGGGCAAGGGCGGACCGCGCCGGCATGACGCCTTCGGCGCGTCCGGTTCCGGTGACACGTCCGGTTTCGGCGGTCTGGTCCGTAACCCACCGATCCTCGCCTCGACCTCCCGGCCGTTCGGCGACACCGACGCCGACAACCTCTACGACGCCCTCGAGCGCTCCTTCCCGCAGCTCACCGACGCCCTCGAGCGGGTGGTCGTCGACCGCGGGGAGCTGACCCTGCACGTCCGGCGCGATCATCTGCTCTCGGTCGCCCAGATCCTGCGGGACGACCCGAGCCTGCGCTTTGAGCTGCTGTCCGGGGTCTCCGGCGCGGACTATCCCGATGATCCGACCGGGCGCCGGCTGCACGCCGTCTACCACCTGATGTCGATGACCTGGCGCCGTCGCATCCGGGTAGAGGTCTCCCTTGCCGACGACGACCCGGTCGTCCCCAGCGTCATGGACGTCTGGCCGACCGCGGACTGGCACGAGCGGGAGACCTACGACCTGTTCGGCATCGTCTTCTCCGGCCGTGACGGACTACTGAGGATCATGATGCCGGACGACTGGGTCGGCCACCCGCAGCGCAAGGACTATCCGCTCGGCGGCGTGCCGGTCGACTACAAGGGCGCTCAGGTACCGGCACCGGACACGCGTCGGAGCTACTCATGACCGGCCTGGCCGGTGTGCTCAGCCTTTCCGGCGTGCCCGGTGGCTCACCGTGGCGCCGCCCCTATCTGTGTCGTCTTTGTCCGCATGGCCAAAGGCGGCGCGATCATGGTTTTTTCGCGCTGCCGGAGGCTCCGGTTTTCGAGTCGCATGGCCAAAGGCGGCGCGATCATGGTTTTTTCGCGCTGCCGGAGGCTCAGGCTCCTGAGCCACTACGAGGTTCGTTATGACTCAAACGTCCGACACGTCAGCCGCATTCACTGCTCCGGCAGGGTCCAGGGCATCCGCCGGACCACCGGTCGACGACGTTCCCGCGTACGGCGACGCCTACGAAGCCGGTTTCACCGAGTCGGCGGGGGGACGGGTCTACACGGTCACCGGCGGCGACTGGGAGCAGGTGCTGGGCGGCGAGGACTATTCCGAGCGCCTCACCGTCAACATGGGTCCCCAGCACCCGTCCACGCACGGGGTGCTGCGCCTCGTCCTGGAGATCGAGGGTGAGACGGTCACCCGGACCCAGGTCGTCATCGGTTACCTGCACACCGGGATCGAGAAGAGCTGTGAGTTCCGCACCTGGACACAGGCGGTCACATTCCTCACCCGCGCCGACTATCTCGCGCCGCTGTTCAACGAGACGGCCTACTGCCTGGCGGTGGAAAAACTACTTGGCGTGACCGATGAGATCCCCGAGCGGGCCACGATCATCCGTGTGTTGGTGATGGAACTGCAGCGGATCGCCTCGCACCTGGTGTGGCTCGCCACCGGAGCCATGGAGATCGGGGCCACCACAGGGATGATCTTCGGCTTCCGTGAGCGGGAGAAGATCCTCGATCTCCTGGAAACGATCACTGGCCTGCGGATGAACCACGCCTATGTCCGCCCCGGTGGGCTGGCCCAGGATCTTCCCGACGGCGTCGTACCCGACATCCGGGCGTTTCTCCTCGACATGCCCAAAAGGATCAAAGAATATCACGCTCTGTTGTCGGGGCAGCCGATTTGGAAGGGGCGCATGGTCGACGTCAACTACATCGACGCGGCCAGCTGCATCGCACTCGGCGTGACCGGCCCGGTGCTGCGTGCGGCCGGGCTCGAGTGGGACCTGCGCAAGACCATGCCGTACTGCGGCTACGAGACCTACGAGTTCGACGTCCCAACCTCGCTGGATGCCGACTCCTACGCCCGTTATCTTGTGCGGCTGGAGGAGATGGGCGAGTCATTGAAGATCGTTGAACAGTGCCTCGACCGGTTGAAGCCCGGCCCGGTGATGGTCGCGGACAAGAAGATCGCCTGGCCGGCGCAGCTGTCGATCGGCACCGACGGGATGGGTAACTCCCTCGACCACATCCGCAAGATCATGGGTACCTCGATGGAGGCCCTGATCCATCACTTCAAGCTGGTCACCGAGGGCTTCCGGGTGCCGGCCGGGCAGGTGTACACGGCCGTGGAGTCGCCTCGGGGGGAGCTGGCCTACCACGTGGTCAGCGACGGCGGCACCAGGCCGTATCGCGTCCACGTCCGGGAACCCAGCTTTGTCAACCTGCAGGCGGTCCCGGCAATGACCGAAGGCGGGCAGGTCGCCGACGTGATCGTCGGCGTGGCCTCCGTCGACCCAGTCCTGGGGGGAGTTGACCGGTAGTGCCGCTCACCGAACAGACCCGCGCCGCCGCGGCGGACATCATCGCGCGGTACCCACCCGGCCGCTCCCGGTCGGCACTGCTGCCCATGCTGCACCTCGTGCAGGCCGAGGACGGCTGTGTCACATCCGAGGGTGTGGAGTTCTGCGCCTCCGTACTCGGTATCACCCAGGCGGAGGTGAGCGCGGTCGCGACCTTCTACACGATGTACAAGCGCCGGCCCGTCGGCGACTGGCTGGTGTCGGTGTGCACCAACCTTTCCTGCGCGCTGCTCGGCGGCGAGGAGGTCTACGCCCGCCTCTCGCAGCGTCTCGGGGTCGGGCACGACCAGACCACACCGGACGGCACGATCACCCTCGAGCATGCCGAGTGCCTGGCGGCGTGTGACTACGCGCCCGTGATGACCGTCAACTACGAGTTCTTCGACCAGGTGGACCCGGAGTCCGCGAGCGAGATCGTGGACGCGCTGCGGCGCGGCGAGCGACCGGCCCCGACCCGGGGTGCGCCGTTGTGCACGTTCGCCGAGGCGTCACAGCAGCTCGCCGGTCTCCCCGACCCGCGGCCCGAGGCGGTTGCCGGCCCAGGCGTGGGCGAACCGTCCGTGGCCGGGTTGTTGGTCGCGGACGCACTCGCCGAGGCTGCTGTCTCCAGCGACGGTGTTCCGGTCGACGGAGCCCCCGTCGACGGCGTCCCGGGCGCCACCCCGCAGACCGACGATCCGACGAAGGGGAGCTGATCATGCCGGTTACCCCGGTCCTCACCGGACGGTGGAACACCCCCGAGTCCTGGACGCTCGCCGTCTACGAGCGCACCGACGGCTACCAGGCGCTGCGCCAGGCCCTCGCGATGAGCCCGGACGACATCATCAAGATTGTCAAGGACTCCGGGCTGCGGGGCCGCGGTGGCGCGGGCTTCCCCACCGGCATGAAGTGGAGCTTCATCCCGCAGGGCGACGACAAACCGCACTACCTGGTCATCAACGCGGACGAAGGCGAGCCCGGCACCTGCAAGGACGCGCCGCTGATGATGGCCGACCCCCATTCGCTGGTGGAGGGCATCGTCATCGCCTCCTACGCGGTCCGGGCCCACCGCGCCTTCATCTACCTGCGCGGGGAGCTGGTGCACTGCGGACGCCGGCTGCGCGCCGCGGTCGCCGAGGCGTACCAGGCCGGTTACCTGGGCCGCGACATCCTCGGCAGCGGCTTCGACCTGGACCTGGTCGTCCACTCCGGTGCCGGTGCCTACATCTGCGGCGAGGAGACGGCGCTGCTCGACTCGCTGGAGGGCCGCCGCGGCCAGCCCCGGCTGCGCCCGCCGTTCCCGGCGACACACGGGCTCTACGCGTCCCCGACCGTGGTCAACAACGTCGAGACCATTGCCACCGTGCCCTTCATCATCCGGCACGGGGTCGAGTGGTTCCGGTCGATGGGCCGGGAGCGTTCGCCGGGGCCGAAGATCTACAGCCTGTCCGGGCACGTGACCCGCCCGGGGCAGTACGAGGCCCCGATGGGGACCACCCTTGCCGAGCTGCTGGAGATGGCCGGTGGCATCCGCGGGGGACGGCGGCTCAAGGCGTGGACACCCGGCGGTTCCTCGACGCCGATGCTCACCGCGGACCATCTCGACGTCCCGCTGGACTTCGAGGGCGTCGCCGAGGCCGGTTCCCTGCTCGGTACGGCCGCCATCATGATCATGGATGAAACCGTGGACATGCTCAAGGTCGTCCGGCGGCTCACCCAGTTCTACGCGCACGAGTCCTGCGGCAAGTGCACACCGTGCCGCGAGGGCACCACGTGGATGGTCCAGATCCTTTCCCGGCTCGAACGCGGCGACGGTGACGCCGAGGACGTCGACACCCTCGTCGACGCCTGCGACAACATCTTCGGTCGGGCCTTCTGCGCGCTTGCCGACGGTGCGACCTCGCCGATCGTCTCCGGGATCAAGTTCTTCCGGGACGAGTTCGTCCCAGCTGCGCCCACCGACCCGACGGGGGGGCTGATCTCCACCGGCCCGACCGCCGCCGGCCGCACCGGCGACGCAGACTCCGCCGCCACCGACAGCGTCGCCGGTACGCCGGACGCCTTCGCGGGAGCTCACTGATCACTATGACAACCGTGTCGAAGAGCAGCGCCTCGCAGCCCCCGGCCGAGCCCGTGCCGTTGGATCTTGTCACCCTGACCATCGACGGCATCGCGGTGAGCGTCCCGAAGGGGACGTTGATCATCCGGGCGGCCGAGCTTCTCGGGATCGAGATCCCGCGGTTCTGCGACCATCCGCTGCTCGATCCCGTCGGCGCCTGCCGGCAGTGCATCGTCGAGGTCGAGGGCCAGCGTAAGCCGGTCGCCTCCTGCACGACGACGGTCACGGCCGACATGGTCGTACGCACCCAGCTCACCTCACCTGTCGCGAAGAAGGCGCAGGCGGGAACGCTGGAGTTCCTGCTGCTCAACCATCCGTTGGACTGCCCGATTTGCGACAAGGGCGGCGAGTGCCCGCTGCAGAACCAGTCGATGGCCAACGGCGGGTCCGTCTCCCGGTTCCGGGAGCCCAAGCGGACGTTCCCGAAGCCGGTTGCCATCTCCACCGAAATCCTGCTCGACCGGGAACGCTGCGTGCTCTGCGCGCGCTGCACCCGGTTCTCCGCGCAGATCGCCGGCGACCCCTTCATCGAGCTGTTCGAGCGTGGCTCCAACGAGCAGGTCGCGGTCAGCGAGAACGAGCCGTTCCAGTCCTACTTCTCCGGCAACACCGTGCAGATCTGCCCGGTGGGGGCGCTCACCAGCGCGGCGTACCGCTTCCGGGCCCGTCCGTTCGACCTCGTGTCCACCCCGACCGCCTGCGAGCACTGCGCGGGCGGATGCGCACTGCGGACCGACCACCGCCGCGGCAAGGTGATGCGTCGGCTCGCCGCCGAGGACCCGGCCGTCAACGAGGAGTGGAACTGTGACAAGGGCCGGTTCGCCTTCACCTACGCGGGCGGCGCCGACCGGTTGCGCACACCGCTGATCCGTGACGACTCCACCGGGGAGCTGGTCGAGGCGTCGTGGACCGAGGCGCTCGCTTTCGCCGCCCGAGGGCTGGCGGAGTGCCGGGACCGCCACGGTGTCGGCGTCCTGGCCGGCGGCCGGCTCACCCGCGAGGACGCCTACGCCTACGCCAAGTTCGCCCGGCTCGCCCTGCACACCAACGACGTGGACTTCCGGGCCCGGCCGCACTCGGCCGAGGAGGAGGCGTTCCTGGCCCACGCGGTCGCCGGCACCGGCATCGGGGTGACCCACGCGGACCTTGAGACCGCGCCCGGCGTCCTGCTGGTCGCGCTTGAGCCCGAGGAGGAGGCGCCGACGATCTTCCTGCGGCTGCGCAAGGGCGCGACCAAGCAGGGCACGGCGGTTTTCTCACTCGCGCCGCTGGCCACCCGCGGGCTGGCGAAGATCTCTGGAACGCTGCTGCCGGTCGTCCCCGGCGCCGAAGCCGCCGCCCTGTCCGCTCTGCTGGACGTGAACGGGGACGGGGCCGAGTCGCCGGTCGCCACCGCGCTGCGGACCCCCGGGGCGGTGATCCTCGTGGGGGAACGTGCCGCGCAGGCTCCCGGGACGCTGACCGCGGCGCTGCGGCTGGCCGAGGCGACCGGCGCGCGCCTGGCCTGGGTGCCGCGCCGGGCCGGGGAGCGTGGCGCGCTCGCAGCCGGTGCCCTGCCCTCGCTGTTGCCGGGCGGGCGCCCGGTGGCGGACCCGGTGGCCCGCGCCGAGGCCGAGGAGGTCTGGGGTGCCGCCCTGCCGGCCGAGCCCGGCAGGGACACCGCGGCCATCCTCGCCGCCGCGGCCGCTGGTGAGCTCGACGGGCTTGTCGTCGCCGGGGTGGACGTCCGGGACCTGCCCGACCCGGCTGCCGCCCTGGACACGATCGGGTCGGTGCCGTTCTGCGTGTCCCTGGAGGTGCGCAGGTCCGCGGTCTCCGAGGTCGCCGACGTGGTCCTGCCGGTCGCGCCGGTGGCGGAGAAAGCGGGATCCTTCGTGAACTGGGAAGGGCGCCTGCGCGCGTTCCAGCGGGCCCTGGACACCCCGGCACTGCCGGACCTGCGGGTGCTGCACATGGTGGCCGCCGGGATGGGGATTGCCCTGGGCGTCGATGACCCCGGAGCGGCCACCCGCGAACTGTCGAGGTTCGGCCGTGCCGGTGCCGAGGTCAACCGCGCTCCCGCGCCGTCGGCCGAGCCACCCGCGCTGCCCGAACCGGCGTCGGGCCAGGCGGTGCTCGCCAGCTGGCACCAGCTGATCGACGATGGCCGGATGCAGGACGGCGAGCCCTACCTCGCCGGCACAGCCCGCCCACCCAGGGCCAGGCTGTCCGCGGTGACAGCCGGTGAGATCGGCGCTGTCGACGGCGAGCCCGTCAGCGTCACCACTGGTCGCGGAACCGTCACCCTTCCTCTGGAGATCGTTTCAATGCCGGACCGGGTGGTGTGGCTGCCGACCTTCTCACCCGGCTCCCATGTCCGTGCTTCGCTCACCGGGCGTGCCGGCGAAGTGGTGAATGTCAGCGTGGCTGTCCGCGCTCCGGGCGGCGGCCGCGATCTCGTCGACGCCGCCGGTGGGCGGACCTCGGAAGGCCGGTCATGAGCTACGCACCCTCGTTCGCACCGGCGCTGGCGGCCAGCGCCGGTGACCCGGACCTGTCCGTCTTCGGTGACGACCCGTTCTGGCTGATCCTGCTCAAGGCCGTGGCCGTCTTCGCCTTCCTGCTGCTCACGACGCTTTTTGCGATCGTGTTCGAACGCAAGGTCGTGGCCCGGATGCAGCAGCGCGTCGGCCCGAACCGGCACGGTCCCAAGGGCTGGCTGCAAAGCCTTGCCGACGGCGTGAAGCTCATGCTCAAAGAGGACATCATCCCGGTTCTCGCCGACCGGCCGGTTTTCATCCTCGCCCCTATCGTCTCGGCGATCCCGGCGTTCCTCGCGTTCGCGGTGATCCCGTTCGGGCCCGAGGTCTCCATCTTCGGTGAGCACACCACCCTGCAGCTCGCGGACCTGCCGGTGTCGGTCCTGTTCGTGCTGGCCGCGTCGTCGCTGGGTGTGTACGGGCTGATCCTGTCGGGCTGGGCGAGCGGGTCGACCTACCCGCTGCTGGGATCGTTGCGTTCGGCAGCCCAGATCATCTCCTACGAGGTCGCGATGGGATTGTCCTTCGTCGCGGTCTTCCTCAACTCGGGGACGCTGTCCACGTCAGGCATTGTCGAGGGCCAGAGCCACTGGTGGAACATCGTGCTGGTGCCGTCCTTCATCATTTACTGCATCGCGATGGTGGGCGAGACGAACCGGACGCCGTTCGACCTGCCCGAAGCCGAAGGCGAGCTGGTCGGCGGTTTCCACACCGAATACAGTTCGATCAAGTTCGCGTTCTTCTTCCTCGCCGAGTACATCAACACCGTGACTGTGTCCGCGGTGGCGACGACGTTGTTCCTCGGCGGATGGCAGCCGCCGCCGATCCCGTTCCTCTCGCACTTCGACACGGGCTGGTTCCCGGTGATCTGGTTCGTGTTGAAACTGCTGGTGTTCCTGTTCGTCTTCATCTGGCTGCGCGGTACATTGCCCCGGCTGCGGTACGACCAGTTCATGGCGTTCGGCTGGAAGGTCCTGATTCCGGTCGGGCTGGTCTGGCTGCTCGCGGTGGCGACCTTCAAGGTCTACCGGGAGAACGTGACCGACCGGACGCCGTGGCTGATCGGTTTCGGAATCGCCACCGGCATCCTGCTCATTATCACGATCATCGATCCCGGTGCGCGCAGACACCAGGAACGTCTGGAGGCCGCCGAGCGGGAGCGTATAAGCAACGCGCCCAGTCTGGACCGGATCCCGTGGCCGCCGCCTGCCAGCGCGGCCAACCGACCGTCACCCGCCACCGGTCCGAACCGACCGTCGTCCGCCACCGTCATCGTCGCGGGTGGACCGCGGCAGGAGAGCTGAGCCATGGGGATTCTCGACCCGTACAAGGGATTCGGTGTCACCTTCTCGACCATGTTCAAGAAGCCGACGACCGAGCAGTATCCGGAGGAGAAGAAGGAGACCGCGCCCCGCTTCCACGGCCGGCACCAGCTCAATCGGCATCCCGACGGGCTGGAGAAGTGCGTCGGGTGCGAGCTGTGCGCGTGGGCCTGTCCGGCTGATGCGATCTACGTGGAAGGCGCGGACAACACCGACGAGGAGCGCTATTCTCCCGGAGAACGCTACGGACGCGTCTACCAGATCAACTATCTGCGCTGCATCCTGTGCGGCCTGTGCATCGAGGCATGCCCGACCCGGGCGCTGACCATGACCAACGACTACGAGCTCGCCGACGACAGCCGCTCCGACCTCATCTTCACCAAGGAGCAGCTGCTCGCCCCGCTGGGCGACGGGATGACGGCGCCACCGCATCCGCTGTTCCTCGGTGACAGCGAGACGGACTATTACAGGTTCGACCCGAACCGCACGGGTCCCTTCGACGCCTCCGGTTTTGTCGACGTGGCCGATCGGGACACCGAACCGGAGCCGGTCCGATGAGCACGCAGATCCTGGTCCAGGCGGCGGGGGAGTTCACCCGGACGTCCACCGGCGAGGCCGCGACATTCTGGGTTCTCGCCCCGGTGGCGGTGCTCGCCGCGCTGGGTATGGTACTTGCCCGCAATGCCGTGCACGGGGCCCTGCTGCTCGTCGTGAACCTTTTCTGCCTGGCCGTCTTCTACCTGCTCCAGGATGCACCGTTCCTCGGTTTCGTACAGATCATCGTGTACACCGGGGCAATCATGGTGTTGTTCCTGTTCGTGCTCATGCTGGTCGGGGTGGACTCCTCCGACTCCCTGGTGGAGACCCTGCGGGGCCAACGGGTGACCGCGATCGTCCTGGGGATCGGGTTCGCCGGGCTGCTGGTGTTCCCGATCGGTGGGGTGATCGAAGGCACCACCGCCGCCGGGCTCACGGCCGCCAATGACGGCGGCAACATCCAGGCGATTGCCCGCCTGTTGTTCACCGACTACGTACTCGCGTTCGAAATCGTTTCCGCGCTGCTCATCATAGCCGCGGTCGGGGCCATGATTCTCGGGCACCGCGAACGGGTCGACGGCAAGGTGACGCAGAAGGAGATGCTGCGGCGGCGGTTTGCCGCGGGCGGCCGGGTCACCCCGATCCCCGGGCCCGCGGTGTATGCCCGGCCCCAGGCCGCCGGGGTTCCATCGGTTCCATCGGAACTGCCCGGCGGTTCTGCTGGGCCCGGGGAGACACCGCCGTACGGCGGCGGTTTTCCCGACTCCGGTGTGGGCGCCGAGCCCGCGGACGTCGAAGGTGACAACGGTTCCGGCGCGCAGGACGACAAGAATCCGCACCCGGTCGGGGCCGGGAAGGGGACGAACCGGTGAATCCCGCAAACTATCTGATCCTGGCCGGGCTGCTGTTCACGATCGGTGCGGTCGGCGTCCTGCTGCGTCGCAACGCCATTGTCGTCTTCATGTGCATCGAGTTGATGCTGAACGCGGCGAACCTGACCCTGGTCACCTTCTCCAGGATCAACGGAACCCTGGACGGTCAGATCATCGCCTTCTTCGTGATGGTGGTGGCCGCCGCCGAGGTGGTCATCGGCCTGGCAATCATTCTTACGATCTTCCGAACTCGCCGCTCCGCCTCGGTGGACGACGTGAACCTACTCAAGTACTAGCCGGCCAAAGGCGATGCGATCATGTGCGGCGCATCGCCGGAGGCCATCGTCAGTGACACGGCCAAAGGCGATGCGATCATGTGCGGCGCATCGCCGGAGGCCCGAGGGAAACAGCCAGTTCTTCGGATACCACCGGTGGTGATCTCACCGCCGCCAGTCGCCGGTGAGACGTGGTGACCGGAACTCCGGTCACGGCAGAACGGACGATGAGTGCAGTGACGCATATACCCCATGGCCATGCACACCGTGTCGTTGCATGTAGTGTCGATGCATCCGGCGGTAGGGCATCCGATGGCCGTGCATCCGACGACCATCTGCTCGATGACGAGGTACGCCATGCCGCATGAGGTGGGATACGCGACGGCCGGCGGCTCGTTCTCGGCGATGTGGCTGCTGTTGGTGCTGCCGCTGGCGGGGGCGGCGATCCTGCTGCTGGGCGGGCGCCGTACGGACCGCTGGGGTCATCTGCTGGGTACCGCGACCTCCGCCGCGAGTTTCGTCCTGGGGCTGGTGCTGTTCTTCGCGCTGCGCGGCCGTGGCGGTGAGGACCGGGCGGTCGCCCAGCACCTGTTCTCCTGGATTCCGGTCAACGGCTTCCAGGCGGACGCCGGTCTGCTGTTCGACCAGTTGTCAGCGGTCTTCGTTCTGCTGATCACCGGTGTGGGGACGCTGATCCATGTTTACTCGATCGGTTACATGGCGCATGATCCCGGACGGCGCAGGTTCTTCGCCTACATGAACCTGTTCCTGGCGTCCATGCTGCTGCTCGTCCTCGGTGACAACTTCCTCGTCCTGTACGCGGGCTGGGAACTGGTCGGGCTCTCGTCCTACCTTCTGATCAAGTTCTGGGAGTACAAGCCGGCCGCGGCAACCGCGGGCAACAAGGCCTTCTACATGAACCGGGTCGGCGACGTGGGGCTTGCCCTGGCCATCATGCTGATGTTCGCCACGGTGGGCAGCACGAACTACGACTCGGTGTTCGGAGCCGCCGCGGCCGATGTCATCGGTTACGGCACGTTGACCGCGATCGCCCTGCTGCTGCTGCTCGGCGCCTGCGGAAAGTCCGGCCAGTTTCCGCTGCAGGCGTGGTTGCCGGACGCGATGGAGGGCCCGACCCCGATTTCCGCGCTCATCCACGCCGCCACCATGGTGACTGCCGGGGTCTATCTCATCGCCCGCGCCAGCCCGATCTTCACCGAAACCCAGGCCGCCCGGACGGTGGTCGTCATCATCGGCGCCGTCACGATCCTGATCGGCTGTGTCATCGGCTGTGCCTACGACGACATCAAGAAGGTCCTCGCCTACTCGACGGTGAGCCAGATCGGGTACATGTTCCTTGCGGTGGGTCTCGGCCCGGCGGGTTACGCGCTCGGCATCATGCACCTGCTGGCGCATGGGTTCTTCAAGGCCGGTCTGTTCCTCGGATCCGGCTCGGTGATCCATGCGATGGACGACGAGCAGGACATGCGAAGATACGGTGGTCTGTGGCGGTTGATGCCGATCACCTGGGTCACTTTCGGCCTCGGCTATCTGGCCATCATCGGCCTGCCCCCGCTGTCAGGCTTCTTCACCAAGGACAAGATTATCGAGGCGGCCTTCGACAAGGGCGGTACCAGTGGATACCTGCTGGGGTCGATCGCGCTGCTCGGCGCGGGTATCACCGCCTTCTACATGACTCGGCTGTTCTTCATGACCTTCCACGGTGAACGCCGCTGGTCGACCTCGGGCCTGCAGGCCAAGCATCCCCACGAGTCCCCGAGTGTGATGACCGGGCCGATGACGGTATTGGCTGTGGGCTCGGTGTTCGCCGGTGGGCTGTTCGTCCTTGGAGGTTCCATGCAGCACTGGCTGTCACCGGTGCTCGGTGAGAGCGTCGAGGAAGGCGTCCACACGATCTCCCCGGCAGTCCTCACCGCACTGACCCTGCTGGTTGCCGCCGGGGGCTTCGCCGGTGCCTATCTGCGCTACCAGCTCCGTCCGGTGGATGCCGTCGCCCGCCCCGACTCCGAGGTCGGGCTGGTCACCGTGGCCGCGCGGCACGATCTTTATGCCAACACGTTCAACGAGACCGTGTTCATGCGCCCGGGTCAGTACCTCACCCGCTTCCTGGTGTGGCTGGACACGGTCGGGGTGGACGGGGTGGTCCGTGGCACCGCCGCCGGGATCGGCGGTCTGTCCGGACGGCTGCGCCGCGCCCAGACCGGGTTCGTCCGCTCCTATGCGCTATCGATGTTGGGAGGTGCCGTCCTCGTGGTTGCGGCGGTGCTGGTGGCAAGGGTCGGATGACGTGAACAGTTTTCCGTGGTTGACATTCCTGCTCGTTCTCCCGGCTGCCGCGGCGGTCGTCGTCGCGGCCGTTCCGCGGGGGCTGGGCACGCTGGCCAAGCAGATCACTCTGGCGGTCACGCTCGTCGAGTTCGTGCTGGCGCTGCTCGCGACCATCGCGTACGAGCCGTCGCGGGCCGGGTTCCAGTTCGCTCAGAAGTATTCCTGGATCAAGCAGTTCGGCGTGTCCTACTCGGTGGGAGCCGACGGGATCTCGCTGGTGCTGATCCTGCTCGCGACGCTGCTGGTGCCGGTCGTCGTCCTCGCCTCCTGGGACGAGGTCAGCGACGCCGGCCAGCCGGGTACGTCCGTTGCGGGCAGGCGTAGCGTCCCGGCGTTCTTCGCCCTGTTGCTCGCGCTCGAGGCGGGGATGATCGGTGTGTTCGCCGCCACCGACGTCTTCCTGTTCTACGTCTTCTTCGAGGCGATGCTGATCCCGATGTACTTCCTGATCGGGAGCTACGGGCTGGCGAAGGAGCAGGCGCAGCGATCCTACGCGGCAGTGAAGTTCCTGCTGTACAGCCTGTTCGGTGGGCTGCTCATGCTCGCCGCGGTGATCGGTCTGTACGTTGTCTCAGCCGATCAGCTCGGCACCGGCACCTTCGACTTCGCCACCCTCCGCCAGATGGACATCACACCTGGTGTCCAGAAGCTGCTCTTCCTGGGCTTTTTCATTGCCTTCGCCATCAAGGCACCGCTGTTCCCCTTCCACACGTGGCTGCCGGACGCGGGTGCGCAGTCGCCGACAGGCGGCGCGATCCTGCTGGTGGGCGTCCTGGACAAGGTCGGGACCTTCGGGCTGATCCGGTACTGCATCCCGCTGTTCCCGGACGCCTCGTCCTACTTCGCGCCCATGGTGCTCGCGCTGGCGGTGATCGGAATCTTCTACGGCGCGCTGCTCGCCATCGGCCAGCGGGACATGAAACGCCTGGTGGCGTACACCTCGCTGGCCCACTTCGGCTTCATCGCGATGGGAACCTTCGCGTTGACGTCGCAGGCGGGGACCGGCGCCGTCCTCTACATGGTCAACCACGGGCTCTCGACGGGCCTGCTCTTCCTCGTCGTCGGCTTCCTGGTGGCCCGGCGCGGTAGCCGGGACGTGGGTGCCTACGGCGGCATGGCGCAGGTCACACCGATACTGGCCGGTGTCTTCCTCGTCGCGGGTTTGTCGTCGTTGGCACTGCCCGGCCTGAACAGCTTCGTCAGCGAGTTCCTGGTGCTGGTCGGGACGTTCACCCAGTACCGGGCACTGGCCATCGTGGCCACCTGCGGCATCGTGCTCGCCGCGATCTACATCCTCTACCTCTACCAGCGGACGATGACAGGTCCGCTGGTACATGAGGATGCTCGTGGGGTGCTCGACCTCAGCGTCCGGGAGAAGATCGTGGTTGCACCGGTGGTTGCCCTGATCGTCGCTCTCGGTGTCTACCCGAAGCCGCTCATCGACATCATCCGGCCGACCGTCACGGCCACGTTCGAAGACGCCGGGCATACCGATCCCGCACCAACCGCCCCCGTGAACGCAAGCCAGCCCGGAGGCCACTCGTGAGTGCCACAGCATCCGCCATCGCCGGCCAGGACGCGCTGGCCCAGCACATCCTGGCCCAGAGCACACAGGGGACGATCGACGTCCCGACGATCCAGTACAGCGCGCTGAGCCCGATCATCATCGTCTTCGGGGTGGCGCTGGCGGGTGTTCTCATCGACGCGTTCGCGCCGGCCAAGGCCCGTCGGGGGATCCAGCCGTTGCTGGCCGCGGCGGGGTTCGTGGCCGCGTTCGTGGCGGTCGTCCTGCTGCACACCCGACGACAGGTGCTGGCGGCGGGGTCGCTGGCTATCGACGGCCCCACGCTGTTCATGGAAGGCGCCATCCTGGCGTTCGCCCTGCTCGCGGTGCTACTGGTCGCCGAGCGGCGGCTGGATTCCTCCGGCGGCGCGATCGTGGCGTCGGCGGCGATCACACCGGGATCGCCGGGGGCGGCCGCCCAACGCTCCTCCGCCGAGGTACAGACCGAGGTGTACCCGCTCATGGCGTTCTCGGTGGCCGGGATGCTGCTGTTCGTCTCCTCGAACACGCTTCTGATCATGTTTATCGCGTTGGAGATCCTGTCCCTGCCGCTGTACCTGCTCGCCGGCCTGGCCCGCCGCCATCGCCTGCTGTCGCAGGAAGCGGCGATGAAGTATTTCCTGCTCGGTGCCTTCTCGTCAGCATTCTTTATCTATGGCCTGGCTTTTATCTACGGTTATGCCGGCAGCGTCAACCTCGGCCGGATCGCCGATGCCGCGGGTAAGGTCGGCGCGAACGACACCTACCTCTACCTGGGCATGGCCCTGCTCGGCATCGGCCTGTTCTTCAAGATCGGTGCTGCGCCGTTCCACTCCTGGACACCGGACGTCTACCAGGGCGCACCGACCCCGATCACGGCTTTCATGGCCGCGGGTACGAAGGTGGCGGCGTTCGGTGCGCTGCTGCGGGTGTTCTACGTGTCCTTCGGTGGGTTGCGCTGGGACTGGCGGCCGATGGTCTGGATCATCGCGATCCTGACCATGGTCGTCGGTGCGGTGCTGGCGCTGACCCAGCGCGACATCAAGCGGATGCTGGCCTACTCGGCAGTCGCTCATGCCGGCTTCCTGCTCACCGGCCTCGCCGCGGCCAACAGCGACGGGCTGAGCGGATCACTGTTCTACCTGGTCGCCTACGGCTTCACGACGATCGCCGCGTTCGGCCTGGTCACCATGGTCCGTACCGGGGACGGCGAGGCGAGCGATCTGTCCCAGTGGCAGGGGCTCGGGCGGCGGTCCCCGGTGCTCGCGGGCATCTTCGCCTTCCTGCTCCTCGCACTTGCCGGCATCCCGCTCACCAGCGGATTCACCGGGAAGTTCGCCGTCTTCCAGGCTGCTGTCGCCGGTGACGCGACTCCGTTGGTGGTCGTCGCGCTGATCACCAGCGCGATCGCCGCCTTCTTCTACGTTCGGGTGATCGTTCTGATGTTCTTCCAGGAACCGGGTGCGGACGGCCCCATAATTGTCACTCGTCCGACACTTACCTATGCGGCTGTCGGTATCGGCGCGATCATGACGCTCCTGCTGGGAGTTGCACCACAGCCTCTACTCGAGCTTGCCGGTACCGCGGCCACGTCCGGCTTCGTACGCTGACGCCTAGCTGGCCGAAGAGTGCGCGATCATGGTTGTTTCGCGCGCTCGGAGGCCCCAAGGAACCTACATGAGCACAACGGGGCTGGATCTTGCGGGAATCAGGGCCGACCCTGATCTGGAGCAGGCTATTCGTCGTGGCCTCGACGAGGTCGAACGGATGCTGCGCGACACCGTCCGTAGCAACGTGCCGTTCGTCACCGAGACGTCCCGGCATCTCGTGGACGCCGGTGGCAAGCGCTTTCGACCGATGGTCGTGCTGCTCGCGGCCCATTTCGGCGACCCGGACGCCATCGGCGTGCTGCCGGCCGCGGTGGCGATCGAACTCACCCATCTGTCGACGCTGTACCACGACGACGTCATGGACGAAGCGCCGTTGCGACGGGGAGCGGCCTCGGCGAACGTCCGATGGACCAACACGATCGCGATCCTCACCGGCGACTTCCTGTTCGCGCGGGCCTCGGACATCACCGCCGATCTGGGGCCGGAGGCAACCCGCATCCTGGCCCGCACGATCGCGACCCTGTGCGAGGGTCAGATCCGGGAAACCGTCGGGCCGGTGCCGGGACAGGACCCCGTCGACCACTACCTTCGTGTGATCAGCGAAAAGACCGCGTCACTGATTGCCACGTCAGGCCGGCTCGGTGCGATGCTCGCCGGTGCCGATCCCTTCACCGTGGACACCCTTGCTACTTTCGGTGAACGGTTCGGGGTGGCCTTCCAGCTTTCCGACGATCTCATCGACGTCGCCTCCGACCCGTCCGCATCCGGTAAGACACCCGGCACCGATCTGCTCGAGGGAATTCCCACGCTGCCGGTGCTCTACGCGCTCCAGGAGGACGATGCTGCCGCAGCCCGGCTGCGCAGCCTCATGCGGGACGGCTTCGCCGTGGAAGGAGCGCTCGCCGAGGCGCTGGACCTGCTGCGCGGTCACCCGGCCATGGGACGTGCCCGTCGTGAGGTGGCGCGCTGGGCGGGGCAGGCGCGCAACTGCCTGACCTCGTTGGAGAAGGGTCCAGCCAGGACCGCGCTGGAGGCGCTCGCCGACTACGTGATCGATCGCACCGGATAACCGGTGCCAGGGCCTGTCTGGTGAATCTTCAACTATCCATCAGACAGGCCCTGGGAGCCGCACTGCTCGCGCAGCTCCTACTCCGTGTGCACCTGGGCTGTTCCCGGTCCGTCCCTATCTGCTACTTGCTACCTGCTCAGTGGCGAGACCGGTGGGGGATCGTAGAACTCGACCAGCTTGGTGGGATTGTCGGTGGCTGCCCTGGCCTCTCCGGCGGAGGGCTCCGGGGCAGCCGGCGCAGCGGCCGTGCCCGAGTTTGCCGCGCCTGCAGCCGCGGCATTCTCCGGCAGCTGCCTGGCTGGCGCGCTGCCCCCGCCGGTCGCCGACGGGGCCGGTAGCGGGGTCGCCGGCGGGGTGGTGGTTGCCAGACTGGTGGTTGCCGGGGTGCTGGCAGGCACCTCCGCTGAGGGCGTCTGACCTGCCCCGGGCTCCCTCGACGTTGTCACGCTCGGTTCACCGGCCGGTTCGCCGACCTGACCGTTGTCGACCGGCTCCGCTGCCGCCCCACCCGTGGACGGCGGCTGATCGACGCCGGGTTGTGTCGACGGCGCGAGCGGGCGGGCCGGCGGGTCGATCCCACTGGTGGTGGTGCCGGGATAGGTGCTGGAAGCCTGCGGGAGATCCATCCCGGTGGAGTCGAGAACACCGGCTGCCCAGAGTAGATCGTTCCCGGTGGAGCCTGTTTCAGGGATGCCCGAGTTGGGCGTGGCGGCGGTCTGCGGCGGAGCAGCCAGCCGTGCCCACGGCCTGTGAGCGTCACGAGGAGTCCTGATAGCCGTCGGCCTGAAAGCCGACGGTGTGTCCCCCAGCCCGACGGACGGTGCCGCGGCGGCTGCCCCGAGCTCGACGGTTTGCTCATCATGGCTGCTGGCCAGGGCCATGCCGGTCAGCAGGGCGGAGATCCCGGCGATGGAAGCGGTACCCGTGACGACTAAGCGGCTGCGACCCTGCCTGGCGGCGACGTCCCGATGTGCGCCACGGCGCGTGCCAGACGAGCGCCTGTTATCCGACTGCGTTCCGCCGGTGCCAGAGTCGAATGTCTCCGGCACCGGCGTGCCCGTCGTGCGTCCCACGGAGCGGATCGCCGTCCGCGCCTCACGCCCCCCGATCCTCTGGATGCCGGACGTGGTGCGCCCCGTGGTCCAGTCACTGCGCCGCGCCGAGGCGCTGAACGGGATCGGCCCGCTCAGCGTGTCCAGTTCGCCGGAGTTCCTCAGCTGCTGACGAGGGATGAACATCGCTCCCGGCCGTGGCGGCACCGGCTCGGGGAACGTCGGTGTGACCGGTTGCGATTTCGGACGGGCGTCGCGTTTCCGGAAGATTCGTGGCGATCTGACGGGTTCGGTCACCGTGGAGCTGTCGGGGGCCATTTCACTGACAGCCGCCCGCCTGCTGCTCGGTGCGCTGGCGACTGCGGGCGCACGGTCGAAACCGGTTCGGTGTGGGTCGGCTGCCGCCTGCTTCCGTGAGTGCCGGCCGGCGGAATGGTTACCCACGGCCCACCTCGCCTGCCGTGGGAAGTGATACCCGGGGAGAAGTCCGTCGGGTCTGCCGGCAATGGGACGATCTGTCCTGCACTGTTCCTCCGGATCGGTAGCTCACGGTAGCCCCCGAGCCCCAGCACCCGCCCGACCGGTACGGAGATCCAGAAAGGCGGATTCGGGATGCCAGACGTGGTACGGATCCTAACGTACGAGTCGCGGATATTCCGACGATATGCAGACAACGCTCCGTCAAAGGTGCTATTCGACCGCAGGGCGACCTTCAGGCGACCCGGACGTGAAAAATCATGGCTACGCAATCTTCGGCCCGCGGAGTTCCCTGAAGTCTCCGAGTGTGCGCAAAACCACGGTCACGTGCTCTTCGGCCGGCTGGGCTCCCGGGGCCTGCGAGCGCGCGAGAAGTCACGATCGCGCGCTCTTCGGCCCCGCTGGGAATCGACCGGCGTTCTAGGAAACCGTCCAGGTGTCGCCGCTGCCCAGCAGCTGCATCAGGTCACTTTTGCCCTGGCGGGTCTGTGCGTCGGCGATCTGGCTGTTGAGCTGCTCGTCATAGGTGGGGACGTCCACGTCCCGGAAGACCCCGATCGGCGTGACTCCGGTGGAGCTGCCGGTGACCCGCGACAGCGCGAACGCCAGGCTCGGCTCGGTCGCGTGGGCGTCGTGGACCAGTACACCGTCATCGGTCGCGGCGCACACCTCCAGCTCGCCCGTGGGGCCACGGCGGATGCCCTTGTCGCTCTCCGCGCCGAACACCAGCGGCTCGCCGTGGTTGAGACGCAGGGTCGCGTCGTCCTTGGACGAGCGGTCCTTCAGACTGTCGAACGCTCCGTCGTTGAAGATGTTGCAGTTCTGGAAGATCTCCACGAAGGCCGAGCCGGGGTGGGCGGCGGCCGCACGCAGCACCGAGGTCAGGTGCGCGCGTTCGGAGTCGATCGACCGGGCGACGAAGGACGCCTCGGCGCCGAGCACCAGCGAGATCGGGTTGTAAGGCCGGTCCAGCGAGCCGTACGGGGTCGACTTTGTGATTTTTCCCACTTCTGATGTGGGTGAGTACTGCCCCTTGGTCAACCCGTAGATCTGGTTGTTGAACATCAGAATCTTGATGTTGACGTTGCGGCGGAGCGCGTGGAGCAGGTGGTTGCCACCGATTGACAGTGCGTCACCGTCTCCGGTGACAACCCAGACCGACAGGTCCGGCCGCGAGACCGCGAGACCGGTGGCGATGGCCGGGGCCCGACCGTGGATGGAGTGCATCCCATAGGTCTTCAGGTAGTACGGAAAACGGGAGGAACAGCCGATGCCGGAGATGAACGCAATGTTCTCGCGGGCGATCCCGAGCTCCGGCAGGAATCCCTGGACGGTGGCCAGGATGGCGTAATCACCGCAACCGGGGCACCAGCGGACCTCCTGGTCGGAGGTGAAATCCTTGCGGGTCTGCGGTCGGTCCGCGACGGGGATGAGATCGAGCAGCCGGTTGGTGATACCGGCCTGGTTCGTCGTGACGGTCACTGGTTAATCACGTCCTCCAGGACACCCGCCAGTTCGGCGGCCTTGAACGGAAGCCCGCGGACCTGGTTGTAGCCGATGGCGTCGACCAGGAATTCCGCTCGGACCATGGCCCTGAGCTGACCGAGGTTCATCTCGGGAACGAGGACCTTGTCATAGGCGCGCAGCACTTCGCCGGTGTTCTCGGGAAACGGGAAAAGGTGGCGCAGGTGTGCGTGGGCGACATGCAGGCCCTTCGCGCGGACGCGCCGGCATCCGGCCGCGATCGGCCCGTAGGTCGAACCCCAGCCGAGGACGAGCACCCGAGCCTGACCGGAGGGATCGTCCACCTCAAGGGCGGCGATGTCGCGCGCGATACCCTCGATCTTCGCCTGGCGCAGGCGCACCATGCGGTCGTGGTTCGCCGGGTCGTAGGAGATGCCACCGGAGCCGTCGGCCTTTTCCAGACCGCCGATGCGGTGCTCCAGCCCGGGGGTGCCGGGCACTGCCCACGGCCGGGCGAGCGTCTCGCTGTCGCGAAGGTATGGCCAGAACTCCGGACCGTTGTCGCCGGTGTGGTTCGGCCCGGTCGCGAACGCCACCTGAAGGTCGGGCAGGTCGGCACGGTCAGGCAGCAGCCACGGTTCGGACCCGTTGGCGAGATAGCCGTCCGACAGCAGGATGACGGGTGTCCGGTACTTCGTCGCCAGGCGTACGGCCTCGATGGCGGCGTCGAAACAGTCCGTCGGGGAGCGGGGGGCGATCACGGGCAGCGGCGCCTCGCCGTTACGGCCGTACACGGCCATGCTGAGGTCTGCCTGCTCGGTCTTGGTCGGCAGCCCGGTGGACGGTCCACCTCGCTGGATGTCGACGATGACCAGCGGGAGCTCGAGGGCCACCGCGAGGCCGATGGTCTCGGTCTTCAGGGCCAGGCCAGGTCCTGACGTCGTGGTGACACCGAGCGAACCACCGAAGGAGGCTCCGAGGGCGGCACCGACACCGGCGATCTCGTCCTCGGCCTGGAAGGTCCGCACCCCGAAGCGCTTGTGCTTGCTCAGCTCGTGCAGGATGTCGGAGGCCGGGGTGATCGGGTAGGAGCCCAGGAACAGCGGCAGTTCGGTGAGCTCGGCGGCGGCGATCAGCCCGTAGGACAGCGCGAGGTTCCCGGAGACGCGACGGTATTTGCCCGGCTTCATCCGGGCCGGCGCAACCTCGTAGACGACGGCGAAGGCCTCGGTCGTCTCACCGTAGTTGTAGCCGGCGCGCAGCGCCGCGATGTTCGCGGCGGCGATCTCGGGGCGTTTTGCGAACTTCTTCTCAAGAAATGCGACGACGCCGTCGGTGGGCCGCTGGTAGAGCCAGCTCATGAGGCCGAGGGCGAACATGTTCTTTGCCCGCTCGGCCTCTTTCTTGTTGACGGTTCCGGCGCTGCTCTCCAGCGCGTTCACCGCGTCGATGGTCATCGACGACAGGGGCACCCGGTGCACTCGGTACTCGTCCAGCGTGCCGTCGGTGAGAGGGTCGGAGGAATATCCAGCCTTTTTCAGGTTGGCGCCGGTGAAGGCATCGGTGTTGATGACGAGGTCGGAGCCGTTCGGCAGGTCCTTCAGATTCGATTTCAGCGCTGCCGGATTCATCGCCACCAGCATGTTCGGGGCGTCCCCGGGCGTCAGAATATCGTGATCGGAGAAATGCAGCTGAAATCCTGACACGCCGGCCGGTGTGCCGGCTGGGGCGCGGATTTCCGCCGGAAAGTCCGGCAGGGTGGACAAGTCGTTGCCGAACGCCGCTGTCTCGCTGGTGAACTGCTCCCCGGTGAGCTGCATCCCGTCGCCTGAGTCACCGGCGAACCGGATGACAACCCGGTCGAGTCGATGGATTTGACGGTCCCTGACCTGGCCTGACACGTTGTGTGACCTCCTCGGGTACCACTTGAGCGTACCGGTCGGACTATTGGCGTGGGGCGCAACGTCCCGACGGGGTCAGGTCTGTGTGATGAATATGACACGTGCTGACCGGAGCGGCTCGCCGGTCGTCGAGTGGGGACCGGCGGTAAACGCGCGGGCATCTTCCGGCGCATGCGGTAAAAAGCGAGGATTCTCACCAGAATACCCGCAAACATTGCGTAAACATTGCGTGATCAGACGTGTCCGTCAGCTTCCTGAATGCTACCAGGAGTCCGTGCCGTGCCGGTCGTGTGGGGAACGCGCGGAGGAGAAAGAGTCCCGCGGCCGGTGGGGGCTTTACGGCCGGTGGGGACAAAGAGGTGTACGGCCGGTGGGGACCTTACAGCCGGTGGGGTTGGGCGGGACCTCCGGTGAGACCATGGCCTGGTGGCCGGGGACGCGGATACTGCCAAAGGCGTCGACGCCGCCGCGCAACGACCTGTGGTCCGGACGGCGTGCGCGGGAGGGAAGCCGCGAGTCGGGATCGTCGGCCTCGGACGGGCGGGGAGCGCACTCGGGACGGCGCTGTCGGACGCCGGCTATCCGGTGGTGGCGGTGCATGCGCGCTCCGTCACAGCATTGGAGCGTGCTCGTGTCCGCTTCCCAGCAGCGTGGGTCGGGACGCCGGCGGCGGTGGCCGAAGCATCCGATGTGGCTATTCTCACAGTTTCCGATGATATGATTCGGGACGTCGCCGGCGACATCGCGAGTGCCGGTGCCCTGCGGGCAGGGCAGGTTGTCGTGCATGCCAGCGGACGGCACGGTACGGACGTCCTGCATCCCGTTCTCGCCAGTGGGGCGTTCCGTGCGGCAGTACATCCGATCATGACGTTGAGCGGTGCCGCCGACGACGCGGGCCGGCTGGCGGGAGCCGGGTTCGGGGTGACCGCCGACCCGGGCGCGCAGCCGGTCGTCAACGCGCTCGTGACCGCTGTCGGCGGCCGGGTCGTTTCGGTGCCCGAGCAGGCACGGACGGCCTACCACGCCGCCG
The DNA here is from genome assembly GCF_900634745.1 of Protofrankia symbiont of Coriaria ruscifolia. Lineage (NCBI taxonomy): Bacteria > Bacillati > Actinomycetota > Actinomycetes > Frankiales > Frankiaceae > Protofrankia > Protofrankia symbiont of Coriaria ruscifolia. Next base: position 6,688 of record NZ_CAAAFR010000184.1, on the reverse strand, counting down.
TCGTCCTGGGAGCCAACTACTTGGCGACGCTGGTCACAGCCACCCTCGAGCTGCTGGAAACCCTCGGCGTCGGGCAGCCGGCGGACGCTGTCGCGCCGCTGCTGGAGCAGTCGCTGCGCAACGCCCTTGAGCGTGGTCCGGCGGCGCTGACCGGTCCGGTCCGGCGCGGGGACACCGAGACCGTGCGGGCGCATCTGGGTGCTCTCGCGGCGCTTGATCAGAGTGCGGCGTCGGCGTATGCGGCCCTGGCGGCCCTCACCGTCGACCAGCTCGAGCGGGCAGGACTGGCCGGTGTCGAACTGGCCGCGGGCATCCGGGACGTTCTCGGCACAGCCGGCGGATAGGGGCCCTGGTCAACGGTCCGGCCGAGGATCGCCGGTAGGGATCACTGATGGGGATCCCCGCTGGATCAGCGGAGCCTCAGTCGTCAAGTGAGTATGCTGTTGCAATCGGTGACCATATGGGGCGGGAACGCTCCCGGTCGATCCGGGCGTTGCTACAGGCGCAACCCTCGAGACGACAGGACACCGACGCCATGTCCCACCGCTACCTCAACGGGCTCAAGACCGCGGTCCTGCTGGGCGTACTGTCCGCGGTGATTCTGTTTGTCGGTTCCCTGTTCGGGAGCCGTGGCCTGCTAATCGCTCTCATTTTCGCCCTCGGTATCAACGGGGTCTCATACTTCTTTTCGGACAAGCTGGCCCTGCGCGCGATGCGGGCTTATCCCGTCAGCCAGATCCAACAGCCACGTCTGTACGCGATCGTCCACGAGCTCGCGACCCGGGCGCGGATGCCGATGCCGCGGCTCTACATCAGCCCGACCGCGGCGCCCAACGCATTCGCGACCGGCCGTAACCCGCGCAACGCCGCGGTGTGCTGTACCGCGGGAATCCTGGAAATCATGGATGATCGTGAGCTGCGCGGGGTCCTGGGCCATGAGCTCAGCCACGTCCACAACCGGGACATCCTCATCGCCTCCGTCGCCGGCGCGCTCGCGAGCGTCATCGTCTACCTGGCGCACTTCGCCCAGTTCGCGGCCATCTTCGGGATAGGCCGCGGGGACGACGACGACGGTCCGGGCATCCTGGAGATCATGCTGTTCATCGTGCTGGGGCCGATCGCGGCGGCGATCATCCAGCTCGCCATCAGCCGGGCCCGGGAGTACCAGGCCGATTCCTCCGGCGCCACGTTGACCGGCGACCCCCTGGGCCTTGCGCTCGCGCTGCGCAAGCTTCAGGCCGCCGCGACTGCCCGGCCGCTGCCGCAGAGCTCCCAGTTGGCGCCCGTGTCCGCGCTCATGATTGCCAATCCGTTCCGGGGTGGTGGCGTCGGCCAGATGTTCAGCACACACCCGCCGATGGAGCGCCGGATCGAGCGGCTGGAGGGGATGGCCCGGATCGACCCTTACCGTTGAATCCTCGCGAGGAAGTCGTATTCTGAAAAGGCCTGAGCCGCAGGCCCAGAACCTCAGGCTCAGACCTCGCGGCCGCGGAACCTCAGACTCGCGGCGGGGCAAACCCCCAGGCCTCGCCGTGCGGCACCCCGCCCGAAACCCCCCATCGGGCGGGGTGCACCCTTTTTGTGGAATATGTTCCAGGCGGCCGGGCCACCCTGTGCCCGGCCGCGACCCGGGGACCTGGGCCTCCGCCGACGGGAGAAGCATGATCCCGGTCCTTTGGTCCTTTGGTCCTTTGGCCGGCTGGGAGGGAAGTGGCTACGCTGCTGCGCCGACCGCCTGGGTCGGCCGCCGGCGTACCCATCGCTTCCGGTACCCGTCCAGTACCTGCGGCCGGGCCTGACGCCACCGGTCCGGCGTCCGCCCTGGCGGGACATCCGCTCGTGGAGCGTCGGTCAAGCAGCGCAGATCCATTTCGAAGTCGACCAAGAATTCATGATCAAAAATCGTCGAATCACGAAAATGAGGAGTGGACGGTCGTGACAGCAGCCGTTTTCGCACTCATCTCTTGATCAGAATCTCTTGATCGAAACAGGACGCGTGAGTACCTGGCCGGTCCTCTGACGCTACTAGCGGTAATTGACGAACTGGAGAGGCAGCCCGAAGTCGTCCTCCTTGAGTATCTGGATAATCCGCTGGAGATCGTCCCGCTTCTTGCCGGTGACGCGGAGCTGGTCTCCCTGGATCTGGGCCTGGATGCCTTTCGGGCCGTCGGTCCGGATCTTCTTGGAGATCGCCTTGGCCTTGTCGTCGGCGATGCCCTGCTGGACGGTCACGACCAGTTTGTGTTCCTTGCCGGCCTGCGTGGGCTCGTCATGCTGCAGGGCCTTGAGCGAGATGCCGCGCTTGACCCACTTCTCCTGCAGCACGTCCAGCACCGCCTTGACCCGTTCCTCGGTACTCGCGGTGAGCAGGATGGACTCACCTGACCACGCTGCCGACGCTCCCGTGTCGCGGAAGTCGAAGCGGGTCCGCACCTCCTTGGCGGTCTGGTTGATCGCGTTGTCGATCTCCTGACGGTCGACCTTGCTCACGATGTCGAACGACGGGTCCGCCACGACGAAGCGCCTCCTTGTTGTCTCGGTTGCCCGCGCACCTGGCGCAGATCTTCGTATCCGTGCGTCGCGCGTGCCTGCGACGCCCGCCCCCGAGTCTGCCCAGACTCCAGCGTGGGGCATATCTGTGGCCCGAGGGCCAAAGGCAGAGCGATCATGCTTCTCCACAGAGGTCCAGATCCCCGAGGCGCCACGTGGGTTGGAAGGGAGCGTCCGTAGACGGGAGGGTGCGTCGAAGCACGTGCTCCATCCCGTATGCTGTCCACCAACGGCAGGTTGCCCGAGTGGCCAAAGGGAGCGGTCTGTAAAACCGCCGGCTCAGCCTACGTTGGTTCGAACCCAACACCTGCCACCGCCCCCCGGGTTCACCCGGAACATGCTGCGGCAAAGGCCCTGGAGGCGCTCCGGGGCCTTTCTCATGCCCGCGGTCGGTCCCGGCTTCTGCCGGCTGGCCGTGGACAATACGTGGACACGATCATCGGTCGACGCCGAGGGTCAGTGCCGCCTCAATCCGCTTGCGGGCCGCGATGTCGTCGCCATCCACGCACTTGGCGTAGACCTTCAGCAGGACGGCCACGCTGTGCCCGGTCCACTCGGCTACCTGCTGCGACGAGACTCCGGCGTTCAACCACCCCGACAGGCAGGCATGACGCAAGTCATAGACCCGACGGGCGAGCGGCCCTGCCGCCTGCGCCGAGGTAAGGGCGTCGGCCCGCGCGGCGGCCCACACCCGCCCGACCACCGAATCGCTGACCTCACCTCCCCGCATCCCGGTGAACAGACGGCCGTCGGCGGCGAACCCGAAATCGGCGATGTGCCGGCGGAGGATCGCGACCAGCGGCGGGCAGGTGGGGACGGGGCGGGTGTCCCCGATCGCCCGGTGCTTCAACTGCCGGGCCGGCGCGATCTCCTGACCGTCAGGCAGCTGTTCGTCGAGCCAGCCGGCGCCGGTCCCAGGCCGGGATGTCGCCAGCCGGAGCGCCCCCCACTGGTCTTCCGCGTCCTCGCCGGGAAGCTCCACGGTGTCTTCGTCCAGGGCGTTGATCTCCCCCGGGCGGAGCCCGGCGTAGTAGGCCACGGCGTAGTAGGCGACCAGGCGTCGACCGACATCCCCCTGCCGGCTGACCGCATCCAGTAGCGCCCGGGCCTGCTGGTGGTTGCACACCACCCGGCGGTCGACCTTGTTCCACCTGCTTCGGCACTGTCCACGTCAACCCGGGGAGCGGGTTGACGTCCAGGTCGCGCCGTTCCACCGCGTAGTCGAGCGCGCCGAAGAACACCGCGCGTTTGCGCATCACTGTGTTCGCGGCGGCCGGCCGACCGTCCAGCTTCCGGGCTATCCGATCCAACGCACTGCGGGCGATGTCCGGTTCGGCCAAGTCGGTGAGCGGCCGAGAGTGCTCAGCGAGCCATGCGAGCGTGGCGGCCAGGTGCTCGGGTGGCTCCAGCTCGACCCGGGGGCGATGCGGGCCGGCATCCGCAGTCCGTGTCCCGGTGCGGAACACCAACGCGTAGAGCGCTTCCCGGACGAGTTCGGCATGCACGGCCGACGGGTCGGCGGTCAGGAGCGCCGGGGTGACGGTCGTCAGCGCGTCGGCGATCGTGGCCCGCGACTTCGGCGCCGCGCTCCACCACTTCAGGTCGGCGAAGTCGCGTGCGTGCTCCAACCACGTACGCTCCGGCTCCGGCTCTGGCTCGGGTTGATGACCGCGTCATCGCCACCGGCTGCCGGTACCGCCGGAGTCCACGGCCGGAGCGGGACAACATCACCCACGTCGGGGTTCTCCTTGCTCAGGCGCACGGGCGCGGTCACCGCTCCCACCCCCCGCCAGGCGTCCAGTCGGCCGGGAGCAGGAGAGTCGAGGCGCCCAGCGGGGATATCCCGAGCGTCGTGGACACGGCCACGTCGACCCGTTCGGCCGCGTCGACGATCGCCACGACGATCAGACCGGTGATGCGCAGGACCAGGACGACGACGGCCACCGCGACCACGGCGGCGGCCGCCCACAGGGGCAGCACGCGGAGTTCGGCGCGGATGTCGGGTTTCATCGCGGGGTCACCTCCGCCCGCCGCAGCGCTGACAGATGGTTACGAACGGTCGACGGCGTGACACCGACCAGCGGGGCCCACACGTTCAGCGTCCAGGTCGCGATCCCGCAGAACCAGCGCAACCCGGTGCCCCAGCCGGATGGGCGCACCCCTGGGTAGCGGGACAGCGCACTGTCCGCGGTGATCGATACGAACAGGGCGATGTCCACGATCGGTGCGAGTAGCCACGCCTGGGGGTCGGCGGTGCCGTGCCCGCGGACGACCTGGTGGACGTTGGCCAGGCTGTACACCGCGACCAGCCCGGCCACCAACCACAGACCGGCATCCAACGCCCGACCCAGCCGGCGGGGATGACGGTCCTCGCGGCTCACACCCCACCTCCCGCTGTCGGGCTGTCCGGGGTGAGCAGGGCACGCAGCTCGGCGGTCACCACGTACACCCGCCCCCCGATCCGCCGGACCGGGAGCTGCCCGGCCTTGGCGTACCGGTACGCCGACGCCCGGGAGAACCCGAGAACCTCCGCGGCCGTCTCGACCGAGATCAGCGGGGTGAGCCCGGCCAACGGGTCGGCCGGGGTGGCGGGGTCGAGGTGCGGGCCGGTGGTCGCGGTGCCGGCCGCGGTGGGCGTGGTCATCGGGAGACTCCTGTTCGGACCGGGGTGAGAAGGTTGCGGGCGGCGGCGATGGTGTCGGGGGCGGTGAACCGGGCGAAGACCTGGACCCGGACCCCGGAGAAGGTGGCTTCCACGGACAACCCGAGAGAGTTCGGGCGGTCGTAGTCGACGGTCAGCGGCAGCCCGAGCGCGCCGACCACCGCGACGAGACCGGCCCGGATCACCGGCGCCTCGCCGGGGTCGGAGGGATTACCGGGGCCGAACACGTCGGCGGTGAGCGTGGGGCGGTCGCCGACGCCGGAAGCGGCCAGGTACAGGTGCGCGCCGGTGGCGTCCAGGGCCTCACCGACCATGGCGAGCAGGGTGATCCCGGCCCGAAGGGCGGCGGTCTGACGCTGCGAGGAGGAACGGGCCTCGATCGTCGGGGCGTGCGACATCAGCGGGCACCGCCCTTCGCCTTGCGGCGGACCAGACCGGTCGGTCGGCCGACCGGTCCCGGTCTCCGGCATGACCGCACGAACCGCGCGGGTCAGTTCCTGCGCGCGGGTCGTGCTCAGCGGGATCTTCCGGGCCTGGAAACCGGCCTTGAGCGTTCGCAGCCCCCACCGGTCCCCGGCGGCCAGGGTCTCGGTGGCGACCTCCAGCGCGATCGGCAGCAGCTCGGCGAGCGGTGCCGCTTTGGGCCGACGGGGCCGGTCGGTGCCGGTCAGCGCCCGGTGCAGGTCCCGCACGGCGATCCGGGTCACATCCGCCACCCGGCGCTCCTCGATGCCGACGACCAGTGCCGTGGTCGCGACCGACTGGCCTTCGAGGTAGCGCAGCTTGGTGACCTGCCGGCACTGCGGCGTCAATGTGGCCAGCGCCGCGACGAACGTTGCGGACAGGCCGGGCGGCGGGGTGCTGTCGGGGCGAGGCATGCTCGCGGCGAGCGTCGCCTTGCCCACGGTCTCCTCGTGCCGCCACCGCTTGCCGAAGTAGCCGTTGAGCACCCGGACCATCACATAGCCGAGCAGCCGGTAGCGGAACGAGCCGTCGGGGAACGACCCGCCGTGGAGCAGCTCCAGCGCGGTGGTGAACACCTCCTGGATGAGGTCGTCCACGTCACCGGGGTCGACACGGCGGCGGTACAGGTGCGAGGCGATCATCCGGGTGTACCGGCGGTACAGCTCCGCGAACGCCGCGGCGTCCCCGGCCGCCGCCCAGACCGCCAACACCTCATCAGCGGTGTCCTCCGCCGTGGTCACCGTCTCCGCCGGCCGGCCCTCGGCCGGGGCGATCTGGACGAGGTCGTAGAGGTCGTGCGGGTTGTCGTCCGGCGAGCCCGGGGCCGCCAGTGCAGGAAGCGTCACAGCGCGTCCTTCCTCCGGTCCCCCGGCACCCGGCCGGGAGACGCACCAACATCAGGTGCGGAAGGCGCCACGACGTGGTCAGACGCTGTACGCTCAAAGAGCGATCCCTAGGAGACCGCTGAAAAGGTCGGCGCGCCTCCCCAAGGTAATGATCCTTTTTGGGATG